>NZ_QSPM01000002.1:173569-210535 GCF_003466445.1 Collinsella sp. TM05-38
GGGCGTTGAGCGCGTCGGCATGGCGCTCGCGAATCGAGGCATGGGCCCCCTGGCGGGCGGCGCGGTCGGCAGAATCCGCCGCCGCCACACGTACACGGTCGCCGATAACGCCGGCGTTTTCGGGGGCGGCAGTCAGCGACTCCTCAAAGGTAATGCCCGCATCGCCAAAGGTGAGCTCCATCGACTCGCGCGCACCGCGGTCGGGAATGGCAAACACGCAAGCGTAGCGCTTGCCCACAACCTCCTGAATGCGCGTCATAAATCGATTGTCCGAGCCCGCAATGGCCGGCTGCTCAATCTTGAGCTCGGCCGTAACCGCGCCGCCGGCACGAATCAGGCTCACGTAGTTCAGACGCTGCTGAGCACCAAAGTCGAGCTGCTGGGCACGCACGTACAGGCCGTCCAGACGGTCAATCCCCGCCTCGTCGGCACGGGCTTCGATATCCTCGTAGGCACGTAGGCAGTCGTCGAACAGCGAGCGCGGCTCGGACAGGACCACAAGTGCCTTGCCGCTCACGTGCGCCAACGGGCTCACGGTCTGGCCGTACATCACCGGCAAAAAGCGGTCGAGCTCGGGCGTGAGGATGCGCGCGTCCACCATCTCGAGCAGCGCCGCCAGCTTGCTGTCGTCCTGGCTGGCGCGGTAGAGCGCCACATGCATGTTGTGGACTGCCTCGTCGGTGAGCGCCAGCTCGCGGCAGGGGAAGATCTCAATGCTGTCCTCGTTGCCGATGGTTTGGCCCGTGGAACTCACCATGCGACGGATGCGGTCGATCTCGTCGCCAAAGAACTCAATGCGCACGGGTGCCTTCTCCTGCGCGGGAAACACCTCGACGGTGTCGCCGTGCACGCGGAACAGGCCGGGCGCGTCGGCGGCACCGGCATTGGCGTAGCCCATGCCCACCAGGCGCTGCGGCACCTCGTCGAAGGGAATCTCCTCGCCCACCGTAAAAGTAGTGGACTCCCAATAGCGGCTCTCGACCGGCGGCACGCAACGCAGCAGTGCGCGAGCGGAGGCGACCATGATGCAGTTGTCCCCGCGCACGATGCGCCCGAGCGCCTCGCAGCGCTGGGCTACCACGGCGTCGTCGGGCGCCTGCTCGCGCCAAGGGTAGTCCTTGCGCTCGGGAAAGCGGCACACGTGCGCCAGGCCCACATAGGCGGCCAGACTGCGTGCGGCGCGATCGGCCGCATCCTCGCCACTCACAATGTAGACCGTGGGGCGCGGGCGACGCGCAAACTGGGCTGCCGCCATAAGCGTGCGACCCGACTGCGACACGGCCAGCGTCACGTCCTCGCCGGCATCGAGCCCGGCCTCGACGGTCTGCAGTGCCTCGGCAGTGTAGAGCTGCGCGGCTATACGGTGAATGAGCATGCTGTTCCTCCGGCATTGCAACGCCAAAAGCCCGCCGGGGCAAGCTCGGCAGGTCGTACGTCAAATACATTGTCTGTCATGGTAGCGCATGGAGAGGACTCCGGCTCAAGGGCAAACCTAGCCCCGCAAAAAACGCCAGACGAAGATGCGTTCCGCCCTACCCCGCTACGCGCACGCTGGGGCACAAATCTGCCAGCGGGCACTCGTCACACTTGGGTTTGCGGGCGTCGCAGATCTCGCGACCAAAGGTGATCCACTGATGGTTGACCGACTCCCAATACTCGTGCGGCAGAATCTTGAGCAGATCCCGCTCGGTCTTGAGCGGCTCCTTGGCATGCGTCTTGGGACTCAGCATTAGGCGATGCGCGATGCGGTTGACGTGCGTATCGACCGCAATGCCCTCGACAATGCCAAACCCCACGTTGAGCACGATGTTCGCCGTCTTGCGCCCCACGCCCGGCAGCTTGACGAGCTCCTTCATGTCGGCCGGCACCTCGCCGCCATAGTCGGCGACGATCATCTGCGCGGCCTCGACGGCATGCTTGGCTTTGCTCTTGTAGAAGCCGAGTGACTTGATGGTGTCCGCCACGTCAGCCACGCTCGCCCCGGCCATGGCCTCGGGCGTGGGCCACTGGGCAAACAGCCGCGGCGTCACCTTGTTGACCTGCATATCGGTCGTTTGCGCCGAAAGCAGCACCGCGATCAGCAGGCGGAAGGGATTCTCGTGGTCCAAAAAGCACTCGACCGGGCCATAGCGACGGTTGAGGCGCTCACACACCTCGATGGCGCGCTCGCGCTTGGCGGCATTGGTCTCGCGTGGCATAACGACTCCTCGGCTCAACGGCACAATAAACTTATGAGCACAATTGTCCCACGTATAGGGTCGTTACGCTTCCAAAAATGCGCCGGTCTGGCGGCTCCACAGGCTTGCATACTCGCCGCCCGCCTCGACAAGCTGCGCATGCGTGCCGTCCTCGACGATCTCACCATCGGCCAGCACCACGATGCGGTCGAGCGCCGCCACGGTGGACAGGCGGTGCGCCACCACAATGGAGGTACGTCCACGCATCAGATTTTCGAGCGCCTCCTGCACCAGAGCCTCGGACTCGCTGTCGAGGGCAGAGGTCGCCTCATCGAGCACCAGAATCGGCGCGTCGGTTAGGATGGCGCGGGCGATAGCCACGCGCTGACGCTGGCCGCCCGAGAGCTTGACGCCGCGCTCGCCCACCATGGTGTCAAAGCCACGGGGCAGGCGGTCGATAAACTCCAGGGCATTGGCCAGGCGCGCCGCCTCACGAATTTGCTCGTCGGTGGCGTCGGGGCGGCCGTAGGCGATATTCTCGCGAATGGAGCGGTGGAACAGCAGCGCCTCCTGCGGAACGTAGGCAACCTGGCGGCGCAGGCTCTGCTGCGTGCAGCGCGAGACATCCTGACCGTCCACGAGTACGCGGCCGCCCTGAACATCGTCCAGGCGCAGCAGCAGCTTGGTGAGCGTCGTCTTACCCGAGCCCGATTTGCCCACCAGGCCCACGCGCTGGCCCGCCGCCACATGAAGCGTCAGGTCATCGAACACGCTCTCACCCGCCGCAGCGTCACGGTACGCAAAGCTCAGGTGCTCAAAATCAATCGCGCCCTCGGTCACTTTGAGCTCAGGGGCGTCCGGGTCGTCTGCCACCAAACGTGGCTCGTCCAGCACGCGCGTCATCTCGGCAGCGTCACCCAGCGCGCGGTTGATACGCTGCATCATGGAGCTCACGTAGTTCAGACGCATGGTGAGGTTGTACGTATAGGTAAAGATCATGACGAGCGCGCCGGCCGAGATGCCAAACCACGCGTTGCCGCCCGCCACAAACACGCTCACCACGGCCATGGTGATGACGATAAGGCCCGAGGTCGTAAAGTTGCGCTGCATCATGGCGTGCATCGATACCGTCTCAGCATCGCGCGCGGCGCGGTCGGCGGCATCGAACAGATCGTGCTCAAAGTCCTCGCGCCCGCAGGTCTTGACGGCCAGGATGTTCGTGACCGCGTCGGACAGCACGCCCGAGAGCTTGTTTTGCGCGGCGGACGTCGCGGCCGAAAGCGGCATGATACGCTTGTACATAAGCCAGACAAACGCAATGTAGACGACCATGATGCCCACCAGGATCACAGTAAATGTGGGCACCACCGGGGCGAGTGCCGCCACCGTGCAGACGACCGAGGTGATGGTGGGAATGAGCGAATACACCGTCACGTCCACCAGTCCCGTATAGCCGCTCATAAAACGGCTCGTCTGGCTAACGAGCGATCCGCCAAAACGGCTGGTGTGAAATGTCATGGATTGGTTGGAGAGCGTGTCGAAGCACAGACGCGCCAGGTGATAGTTGCCTGCGATTTCGAGCTTGTAGACGGTGTAGTCCTGTAGCTTGGAGAGGATCTGACCCACCAGGTTAACGAGTACGAGCGCCAGGATATAGGGGCCGAAGACCTCAAACACCTGGTCACCCGCCACGGGACCGGCTTGAACGCGGTCGACAATGAGGGCCATCACATAGGTATTGGCAAACGTCAGCAAAAAGATGTAGCCCGCCGACGAGAACACCGAGAGAAAGACGATCAGCGGCTGTGCGCGCGTGACGTCCCAAAAACGCTGCAGCGTGCGACGCACGGTTGAGCGTTTGAGCGGACTGGTGCTTCTCTGAGACATGGGCTTCCTTTCGCATCTGATAGGGCGAAACACCATTGTTGCACATTAAAGTGCGCTTTAGGCAAGTGCGATGCGAGAAGCGCTGCGCCCCGCGCCTGCGCAGACGCCCCGCCGTCAGGTGCGGCTAGTCCTCGTCTTCTTGCCCTGCAAGCAGGCCCGCAGACGTGAGCCCCAAGACCTCGTCGGCCTCCTCGGCATCTTCCAGCGCGTCGATATCCTTGAGCTTGCGCTCCATAACGTTGGTGCGCGTGGTGATGATGCCCTCGACCGTCTTGCCCGCGGTCTCGATCTGCTGCTGGGCGCGGCGCAGCGCCGCCTGATAGCGCGGCAGCTCGGCCTTGACGGCGGAAAGCACACGCAGCACGTCGTCGGTGCGTTTTTGCAACTTAAACGTCTGGTAGCTCATCTGCAGGCTGTTGAGGATGGCGGCCATGGTGCTGGGACCGGCTACGTTGACGTGATAGTCGCGGCCCAGGGTCTCGATAAGCCCGGGGCGGCTGACGATCTCGGCGTACAGTCCCTCAAACGGCACGAACATGATGCCAAAGTTGGTCGTTGCCGGCACACTCAGGTACTTTTCGCAAATGTCTTTAGCCTCGCGCTTGACCATGGTGTCGAGCGTCTTGCGCGCGGCGGCGACGGCCTCCGCGTCGCCCGACTCCTGGGCATCGAGCAGATGCTCATACGCATCGCCCGGGAATTTGGAGTCGATTGGCAGCAGCACGGGGTCTCCCTCGTCTACCGGCAGCTTGACGGCAAACTCAACGCGCTCCGAGGCGCCGGGCTTGGTGGCGACGTTTTCCAGATACTGGTCGGGTGTGAGGATGTCCGCCAGGATCGCGCCCAGCTGCACCTCGCCCAAAATACCACGCGCCTTCACGTTGCCCAGCACACGTTTAAGGTCGCCCACGCCGGTGGCGATAGATTGCATATCGCCCAGGCCCTTATACACGGCCTCGAGCTGGTCGCTCACCTGCTTAAACGATGCCGACAGACGGTCGTTGAGCGTGCGGGAGAGCTTCTCGTCCACCGTCGCGCGCATCTGATCGAGCTGCACGTTGTTGTCCTTGCGGATGGCGCCCAGCTGGGCATCGACCGTCTCGCGCACCTTGTCCAGGCGCTGCTCGATGCCCTCGCGGTTGGCGCCGAGCTGTTGGGTCGTCTCGCGGCGCAGGTCATCCATACGGTCACCAGCTTGCGAGAACTCGCGTGCGATGGCCAGGTAACGTTGCTGCTCCACGGCCGCATCGGTCGTCTGCTGCTGCGCGATAGCATTGGCCGTGCGGCGGGTTTCAGCCAGCGCGACGTTCAGGGCATCGAGCGCGTTGTTGGCCTGCTCAAGTGCTGCCAGCGTTTCCGCGCTACTGTCGCCACGCTCCCGCAACTCGGCACGCAGGCTCTTGAGCTGGATGGCGCAAGCCACAGCAACCCCCACCGCCACCAAGGCGATCACAACAAGCACAATATCAATAGCAGACATAAACTCCGCCCAACAAACCCAATCGAGCACCAATCAAAACCGCGATCAATCTTACCCCGCCATACACACGGATCACTCACTGCCTTGCAGACAAATTTCTCTTATAGCCGCGGGCGTTAAAACGCTAGCTCTCCCAGCCGGCGCGGATGGTTGTTATGACGTCACCTAGGCGCTGGCCCAGGGCCGCTAGATGTTGAAGCACCTCGTTGGGCGATGCGCCGTTGAGGATGCACGTGAGGGCATACGACGCCAGAAAGATGGCCGCAAGCCCCAACGGGATGAGCACGATCATCGCCAATGTGCGCAGGCGCTGGCCCAAACGGCGGCGGCGCGCGCGGCGTTTGTCGAACGCGAGCTCCTGCGCATATGAATCTTGCTGTACGGAATAGGCCTCTGGCGCCGATTCACACCCGGGCACAGCTGCAGGTACAGCAGCGGGCACGACGTTTTGCACGGGCGCCTGGTTGGCAACCCCTTGCATTTGCATCTCCATGAGTCGTTGCTGCTGACGCAGCATGCGCTCAGCTTGTTGCTGCGGAGTCTCAAGAAACAGATCCATGTTGGCCTCCAAAATCGGGGCATTCGACGCTTACGGCCAGCATCCCGCACCGCCATGACCGCGGCAACGCAATCGCCGGCAATAGCCACAAAGTTTCTTTTGCTCAAAAGCTGTCGAAAAGCTCAACAACTCCCCTACCAGCACTTTCTCTGAGCTTTTTTCGCCAGCAATCTTTTGGCCTTCCACCCTTACGCCAGCTGACCAAAATCTAACCAAAAGCTTGACGAAAATTGTGGAGACCGGGACCTCAAGTAAAACGTGACAGCCCCAAGCGAAGCAGCCTGGACAGTTAGTTCAGATATGTATAAATCAGACCCCCCACAGAAGGGCCGACACGCTCCGTTTGCTGCATTTTGGTCCCCCATAACGGACATCAAAGACCCAAAGTCAGGCGTAACAGGCATCCAAATGACGCCCAACAGACCTCCAAGGACCCAAAAGACAGCCATCGAGCGATTGGAAAATACGAATCTGAACTAACTGTCCGCCCCCACACAAAACGTGCCGCCCCATAGGGGGCGGCACACAAACTTTAATATCAGCTTTTCTGTAGCGAGCACGCGACGACCCAACGCCGGGGCGCGGGGCGGGGAGATACCTTCCCCTCGCGCGACTCTGCGAAGCCGTGAGCGAGAGGGGAAGGTATCTCCCCGCCCCGCGCCCCGCAGCAGCCAGCGCCACGCGCTAGTAGTTCACCACCTGCTCCTCAAAGTACGCCTTCGGGTGGTTGCACACCGGGCACACCTCGGGCGCCTCGGCACCAACATGCAGGTGTCCGCAGTTCAGGCACTTCCACACCTTTACACCCTCGCGCTCAAACACCTCGCCCGACTCAATGCGCTCGACGAGCTTGTTGTAGCGCTCCTCGTGAGCCTTCTCGACAGCAGCGACGCCGCGGAACTTCGCGGCGATCTCGGCAAAGCCCTCCTCCTCGGCGGTCTTGGCAAACTCGTCGTACATCTCGGTCCACTCGTAGTTCTCTCCCGCGGCGGCATCGCGCAGGTTATCCAGAGTGCTGGGAACGGCGCCATCGTGCAGATACTTAAACCACAGCTTGGCGTGCTCGGACTCGTTGCCCGCCGTCTCGGCAAAGATATTCGAGATCTGAACGTAGCCGTCCTTTTTTGCCTTGGATGCATAGTAGCGATACTTGGTGTGCGCCTGAGACTCACCGGCAAAAGCGGTCTCGAGGTTCTTCTTGGTTTGAGAGCTCTCAAAATCCATAGGTGTACTTCCCTTCAATACATGCCGCCCATAGGCTTTGAGCGGCCTTATTTTATGGTACCCCCTGCCGAAAATCTAAACCTTAAAATTCGAGCGGGCTACACACTCAGCCAACGATCGTCCTCGGAGCGGCAAAAGCCCTCGCGCTCCAGATCGGCCAGAATACTCGCGACCAGCTCACACTCGACCGGCGCTCGACCGGCCGCCGCCTCCATCTCGTCAACGCCTGCGACGGCCTCATCGAGCGTAATCCCCGCCGGCTGGTCATCGCGCGCTGCCAGCAACATGCGCACGATATGCGCGCGCTTTTGGCGACGCGAGCCCTCAAACTTTGATTGACGGCTATAGCCCGCCGAGCGCCTGGACGGATTGGGCAACGTCTTTTTTAGATATGCGCCGTAATCTAGCAACGCGTAATACCACGCGCGCGGCGTATCGGCATCATCGAGCGGCACGGCAAAGGGAGCGATCTTGTCGAGCGCCGCACCGGGGGCCGCCGGACAGGCCGCCTGAATCAGCGGCACCAGTTCGCGATCGGGAACGGCGGGCACATCGGGAAAGAAATGATGCAGAAAGACCGTGCGCACGTTGGTCTCCAGATACACACCCGGAAGATCAAACGCAAACGACCGGATACCCTGCGCCGTTGCCGGGCCAATACCAGGCAGAGCGACCAAGTCGCGCGTCTCACGCGGAAACTCCCCATCCCAGTCCTCTGCAACGCGCTGAGCGGCCTTGTGGAGCGCCAGAGCGCGTCGATTGTAGCCCATGCCCTGCCAAGCGCCTAAAACATCGGAAGGCGCGGCCTGAGCGAGCGCCCGGACGGTCGGAAAGCGATCGAGCCACGCCGGCATGCGCGTCTCCACGCGCGGAACCTGTGTCTGCTGCAGCATGACCTCGGAGAGCCAGATGATATATGGGTCGCGCGTGCGGCGCCACGGAAGGTCGCGATAACGCAGAACCCCTTCCGAACGAATCATCGAACGAAAGGGGTCCTGAATCATGGCAATGCTCCTTATGCGGCGCTATTCCTCCCGGCAGGCGCACGCACAGGTGGCGTACTCGGGAAACGCATCGCGATCGGCGAACTTGGGATCGACAGCCGGGAACTGGCGATGGGCGACGATGTCGCCGAGCGAAACGGAATCGAGGTAGTCGCGCATCAACGCCTGGGCTCCGGCCCACAGGGGATGATAGCAGCACGTGCCCATGCGCGCACAGTCACCATCGGGCGCGGTGCAATCGTTCATAACCATAGGGCCCTGAACAGCCTCGACGACCTGGCGGATGGTGACATCGTCCGGACTGACCTTGAGACGCATTCCACCGTGGACGCCACGCAGGCTCTCCACAATACCGGCCTGGACCAAACCGTGTTGGATCGAACGGGCAAACGAATACGGGACATTGACCTCTTCGGCAGCGGTGCGAACAGAAAGCAAACGCTCCGGATCCTCGGTAAGCATCGCCAGCATACGAAGGGCGTAATCAGTCTTCCTCGATATGTCCATTTTTCCCCTTTCAAGGAATACGAACAGCTCGAACGAGCTCCGGGGCCGAGCTTGTGTCGAGACGCTAAATGACCGCTAGGACATCCAAATGATAAATAGGATATCCACTGAGTGCCGCGCTTGGAGCGAAATGCATCAGATGCGGCCTACAGTGCAATTTAGTATAACCTAACCCCCTGTCTCGTTGAACAGGTGTTGCGCAACAAAGCTGCTGTTTAGACAGATATACTTATTGGATTTTACTTGCGTTCCCGAAGGTACGGGGATTCTGGGCGAAGATGCGCCAGGGCGATCGTTCTATCGAAACAAAGTGCATCAAACGCAAAAAGCCACGTCCGAAGACGTGGCTTTAATTGCGTTGGCGGGAAGTACGGGGCTCGAACCCGCGACCTCCGACGTGACAGGCCGGCGCTCTAACCAAACTGAGCTAACTCCCCAGGCAGGCGTTCGCGTTTGTTTCCGCTCGCGTGCGCTGCGGGGATTAGTATACACAGAAGTCTGTCCGGCACGCAACAACTTTTTTGAAAAAATTTTTCGGTCCCTCCGGGAGGGTCTCCGGGGCTGAGGGCGGGGGTTAAGTTTGCTGCTCTACAGTCCTGCGCAAGACGGAAAGCACATTAAGTGCTTTCCTTTGCGTGCGGAACTCGCGACAAACTTAACCCCTGCCCTCAGCCCCGGAGACCCTCCCTGCCGTCACATTATTCAACCAGTTTTGCGGGCGTGCGCCGCTGCGCGGCTAGCCCGCGTGCTCCTCGGCGGGGTTGGTCTGATGGATCTTGTTGAACTTTGACCTTTGGCTCATAAAAAACGGGAGATGCGATCTGCATCCCCCGTTTTTGTTGCGGTTACTCTAGGTCAATAAACTTGGTGCTTATGATTTGGCCGTCGTTGACGAGCATTCTGGCCATAGTGGGACCTCGGGTACCTCTGGGGTAGCTGGCGCTGCCCGGGTTGAGGACCAAGCAACGGCCCACTTGGGCTTCTTTGGTTACGTGGGTGTGGCCGTTGATGGCTACGTCTACGGATCCCACCGGGAGGTCTTCGCGGTAGTGGGCTACAGCGAATTTGAGGCCTTCGTAGGTAAAGAGCGCCAGGCGATCCACATCGGGGCCGTAGTCGCGGTAATAATCGTTGTTGCCCAGTACGGCGCGCACAGGGGCGATGGTGCATAGATGCTCGTAGTCCATCTCCGACGTAAGGTCGCCGGCATGGATAATCAAATCCGCACCTTTAAGCTCGTCTAAGAGCGCGGGCGAAAGATAGCCGTGGGTGTCCGAGATGATGTCGATACGCTTGGCGCTTGCACTGTTCATGGGATCCTTTCCGCAAAAAACGATTTGGCAGATACATACAAAAAGGCCCCACGGCTCCGCAGACGATAGGTCCACAGGGCCGCGGGGCCAGTGTGCTAGAGACTCAGAGCCTTCTTGAGCGGCACGACGCGGCGGCGCGAAACCGGCACGCGTTCGTCGACGCCCGTAATGCCCAGCTGGATGGCGCCCGAGGGCACCGTCTCAACGTCGGTAACGCACGCCAAGTTGACGATATAGCGGCGGTGAACACGGAAGAAGCCAAAGTCGCAGAGCTTGGCCTCAAACTGCGCCAGCGAGGTCGTCGACAAAAAGCGATCATCGACGGTATAGATGCAGGAGTAATCGTCCTTGGCCATGATAAAGCGAATGTCGTCCACGGGAATGAGCACCTTGCGGCCGCCCTTTTCCACCGGGATACGCTCGATGGTCACTTTGCTGTCCGTAACCGGCTTAGCGCGTTGCATGACCTTCTCGATCGCGCGATCCAAGCGAGCTTCCTCGACCGGCTTCATCAGATAATCGACAGCATCCACGTCGAATGCCTCGACCGCATGGTCGCTATACGCAGTCACAAACACGATCGCCGGCGGATTTTTGAGCTTATGCAGCGCCTCGGCAAGTTGCAGGCCCGAGGCACCGGGCATCGAGATATCGAGAAACACGACATCCACGCGACTTTCCATAAGCATCTCGATGGCGGAGCGGACGCTCGACGCCTCCGTGATCGTGCCGATCTTGCCCGTTTGCTCGAGCAAGAAGCGAAGCTCCGAGCGAGCCGGCGCCTCATCATCCACAATCATCGCACGCAGCATAGGGATAAAACCTTTCGTCAACTAACTACGCCGGGCATCCGTCGCATGACGTTGAGCCCGTAGCCTTTTATTTTACTCTTGAATGTCAAAGATGCTCTCTGACAAATCAAGATGAAGAAGCACTTTGGTGCCCTTGCCCGGCGCCGATTCGACACGCGTATAGGAGTGTGGCCCATAAAAGCGATGGATGCGCTCCGAAATATTGTGCATGGCCACACCGGCGCCGCCGCCCTGGGGAGAGCTGGCGTCGGGACGGGCAGAGCGCTCGTCAAACAGTCTGGCGGCGGTACCCTCATCCATGCCCACGCCGTTATCAGCAACGGCAATCAAGATTGCATCCTCGCCGTCTTGGTGAACGGTCACGTCGATCCTCAGGGCGCCGTCATCGCCCATACCATGACGCACGGCGTTCTCGACAATCGGCTGAATCACGAACGCCGGCACCAGCGTATCTTCCACGTCCTCGGACACATCGAACGTTGCAAGCACGCGGTCCTCGCCAAAGCGGGCCTTCTCAAAGGTAAGGTAGCGCTTGGTCTGTGCGACCTCGCGCGAGACCGGAATAAGCGATCCCGAGTTGTCGAGCGTGGCGCGATAGAACGATGAGAACTCACGAAGCAGTTCGCGGGCCCGCAACGGGTCGGTGCGCGTAAACGATGCAATGGTGTTCAGCGTGTTGAACAGGAAGTGCGGGTTAATCTGTGCCTGCAGCGCACGCACCTCGGCGCGCGCCGTGAGTTCCTTTTGCACCTCGAGCTCGTGGATGGCGAGCTGCGTGGACAAGATCTCGGCAAAGCCCGAGGCAAGCGCGTACTGAGTACGGTCGACGGCGCGCGGGGTCTTGTAGTAGAACTTGAGCGTGCCGACGGTACGATCGCCCACCTTGATGGGAGCGATAATGCCGGCGGGGACTTGGTTGTGCGAGCCGTCCGAACCCACGACATCCACCATACGGTTGAACGACTGCACGATGCCATGTTCGATAACGTAGCGCGTTGCAAGCGTGTGGATGGGAGAATCTGGCAATAGTTTTTCCTCAAACTCGCCCGCGCAGGCAAGCACGTTTTCCTCGTCGGTGATGGCCACCGTCATGGCGCGCGTCTCGGGCAAAATGCGCTGGCACACCAAACGCGCCGACTCCTGCGTCAGACCGCCCTTAATGTCCTCGAGCATGGCCGAGGCCACCGAGAGCGTCTCTTCGGTGTACTGCGAGCGCACCGAATCGGGATTGAGCGTCAAAAAGATAAAGATGCACAGAAAGATGCACAGCAGCGCGCAGGCAATCACCGTGGCGATCGGCTCGATGCCGGTCACCAGGGCAAAAATAAAGTATATCAGCACGCAAATGGCGCAGGCAACGGCAATGATGCGAAAGATTGATAATGAACTATCGCGCTGGGCGCGGCGGTCGATCATTCGGCCCCCTCCAGGATACTGATCAGTTGTGCGTCACGCCAAAGCCCGTCCATGATCTTGGGCCAAAAGCTCTGGAAACGCAGGTAGCTTGCAGCGTTTTGGCGCGCATAGGCCTTTGCCTCGTCGATACCATGGCGCCAGATGCGCAGGTAGCCCTCATGCTCGCGGGTAAACACGCTGCGGACCATAGCGGTCTTGCGCACGCGGTCGTCGAGCTCGCGCGAAATCCACGGGCCCGGGTAGGGCATGAGCGATGCCGCCGTAACGGGAATGAGCTCCTTTTGATGCGCGGCGAACGTCAACTTGGCCCGTTCGTAGTACCAACGGTATACATCCTGCATAAAGCGCGGTGAGCGCTTTTCGGACTCCGGAGGCAAATGGCGCACGGTCCACTCGTTATCGAACCACACGTCGTAGCCAAACATGCGCATGTTAAAGAGGTAATCCAAGTCCTCGCCGCGGGTGATAAACGGGTCAAAGGCCACACGCGTAAAGGCGCGGGCGTGCAGGGCCATCAGGCCGCCGCACACGTAGTTGGAGCGCGAGATGCGGGTGCCCGAGAGCGCCTTTTTCATCCAACGGTTGAACTCGATGCGCTTGGTCCACCAACGATGGCAGATGCCCGCCTTGTCCGTGGGAGCCAGCGGCGATCCGTCGCGATCGTAGAAATAGCCGCTCTTGACCAAGATCGGCAGGCCCTGACGCGTCTGCTGACCCAGCGCGTAGGTCGCGCGCTTCATAAAGTCGGCATCGATGACAGTCTCATCGTCATCCAAAAAGATAACCGCGTCATGCCCCAGCACAGCGGCACAGGCCAGCCCCATGTTGCGGATGGCGCCGTAGCCTCGCAGACTCACGCACTCGCCCGAACCCTTGGGCGCGATCTGAGCAACCCGGTCTGCGATGCGCGAGGCCTGGGTGTTGGTGACAACGGTGACCTTGAGCGTGGGATGCGCGTCGACAATCTCGTGCACGCGCAGCGACACATCGGCTGTGGCAGAAACGGGACAGACCACCAAAAGGATGATGCGCGGGATGTCGCGCACCTGTTCAAGCGAGGCCAGGCAGCGGTCGAGTTCGGGATTGTCGGCGTTGAGTCGTGTCGAATGGTCATAGGTGCCAGGGGCGTTTGCGCGAGCGTCATCGCCCGCCCAATACGTTGGAATCACGACCGTGGCGTTCATGCCTTACCCTCCCTGCAACACAAAAACGGGACGCCGCCAAACACAGGCGACGCCCCGCGACCTAGCTGACTCCATCATACCCACTTGGGCTAATCATTGTTCGAAAGTCAGAATGTTTATTGCGGATAGTCCCAAAAGAGTATCGCGGCGGACGCAATTACCGGCAAGTTCCTATGCGGCCTGCTCTGCCGTTTGAGACATGCGGGACAGACGGACCAGCAGCGCAAAGCCCACCACCAGCAGCACGCCGATAGATAGGACGCCCAGCGAGGGGTTGCCGGTCAGCGAGGTGACGACCGACACCAAGAAGGTGCCCATAACACTTGCATAGCGGCCAAAGATATCAAAGAAGCCGTAGTACTCGTTGGACTTTTCCTTGGGAATAATGCGGCCAAAGTAGCTGCGGCTGAGCGCCTGCACGCCGCCCTGGAACAGGCCGACCAAAATGGCAAGCACCCAAAACTCAAAGGCGGTCTTGAGGAAGAACGCGGCAAAGAGCACGATGCCCATATAGGCGGCGACTGCCACCAAGATCATGTTGAGCGTGCCCACGCGGCCGGCGAGCTTGCCGTAGATGATTGCGGACGGGAAAGCCACAAACTGCGTGACGAGCAGCGCCAGGACCAACTGGGTCGAATCGATGCCCAAGGCCGATCCGTAGCTGGTTGCCATGGAGATGACCGTGTGCACGCCATCGATATAGAAGAAGAACGCGATCATGTAGACCAGCACGGTCTTGTTGTGGGCGATCTCGCGCATGGTGTGTCCGACCTCGGAGAACACGCCGCCCACAATGTGGCCGATGGTGTCTTCGGGCTTGCGCTCGCGACCGTATTTTTGCTTATAGGTGCGGATGAGCGGCAAGGTAAAGATGAGCCACCAGGCGCCGGTGATAATAAACGACAGGCGCGTGGCCAACATGGTGGGGACGCCAAGGGCCGGACCGCCCATAATGAGCGCCAGGCAGATGATGAACGGCACGGTGGAACCGATGTAACCCCAAGCGAAGCCCGAACTCGACACGGCGTCCATGCGCTCATCGGTGGTGACATCGGGCAACATGGCGTCGTAGAACGTCATAGACGAGTTGAGGCCGATGGTGCACAGCACATAGACGGTCAAAAACGCCATGGCGGACATCGGGATAGCCTGTGCAAAGCAAAGCACGAGACCCGTCAGGAAGAAGCCCAAGAAGAACTTGATCTTGTTGCCGGCGTAATCGGCAAGCGCGCCCAGAATGGGCATGAGCATGGCGATGACCAGCGAGGCGATCGTCTGCGCATTGCCCCAGGCGACCACCAGGTCGGCCGAGGAAGCGCCGGTATTGATGGCGTTAAAGTAAATGGGCACCACCGAGGTATTGAGCAGCACGAGGGCCGAGTTTCCCACATCGTACATGACCCAGTTACGCTCGAGCTTGGTGTATTTCATGGACAGGGACCCTTCGTATTCGCCCGATATGCAGTTAATTCATCGTACCCCAATTGTCCAGAGGCACCGGTAAGGATTCGGCAAAGGGGCACGCATGGGCCCTATTCCTCGCGGTCGAACTCCTCATCGACATTGAGCACGCGACCGCTGTAGTTGACGTGACTGGTCACGGCCTCCATGTCGCCGGTCTCGATAAAACGCGCGACCGTGCACTCGTAATCGACCAGCGCGCGATCAAAGACCTCGGGGAAACTCTCATTCAAGACCTCATCGGTAAAGGGATTCTTCCATGTCAGATGGCCCAGGTTACCGGTGCGCTCGGGCAGCTCCGTCGTCACGCGATGGGCAAGGCCGTCGAGCAGCGAGTAGTCGTGCACCAAGCCCTCAACCAACGAGATCGCGCGCGTCTTTACGGAGCTGGCCGGCTCAATCGCGCGGTAAAGTCGCTGCATATTGGCAACGGCGGCACCGTATTCCCCCGCCGGAATGTCAATACCGTACACGCGTCCGGCAACATAGCTCATCAGCACGCCGGCAACGCGATTGATACGATCGGTGGTGACGATCTCGCCCGCCGGCGGGTAATCGTCGACCGTAGCGCCATCGCGTTTAAGCTGCAGCATCAGTACATCCAGGTCGCTCTCGATCACGGCATGGACCTGACTGCTCGAATCCTCAAGCTCTGAATCGGACTCCACGATGCCAAACTGTTGCTCATAGACAAAGGGATGGGCGTTGCGGTCGAGCACGTAATGAGACAGCAGGCCCAGCGCAAAGGCACGGCCCAAGTTGGCGTCGCGCGGCAGCAGATGCGACACGCCGTCGCGCAGACACGCGAACTGGCGAGACATGCGCGAGCGATGCATGACCTGCGCCAGCAGCGTGCAGTCGGAAACGCGCGGCGTCAGAATGTGAAAGAAAAACGGGTCGGGGCCTTGGTTGCCCAAGATAAAGGCAATGCGCTCTTCATCGGACGCGATGACGCCCTGCGGAAGACGGTCGATGCTTTCCTCGCCAAACAGATGATGGGTGATAAGCGCGGGCATAATGATCCTTTCGATTTCATTCGATGCCACCCATTATGCCCACCGCGCGCCCATACCAAACCTGCGATGGTAAACGACGGCACGCAAGCCTCTTACGCAAGCCCCAGGTGCGACTTGACCTCGGCGGCACGACGACGGGACACCGGCACCGTCGAGCTCACGCGGTCGAGCCTGAGCTCCATCAACCCCGTGGAGCCAATCTCAACATTGTGCACGTCTTCCAAATTGACCAGATAGCTGCGATGAACGCGAATAAAGCCCTCGGAGCCCAAGCGACGTTCGAGCGAAGAGATCGACTCATTGATCAGGTACGTTCCCTCGGCGCAGATGGCGTTGCAAAAATCGGCGCGCGCCTCAAAGTAGCAGACGTCTGCGGCGGGAATGAACACCTTTTTGCCCCCGCGGTCCACCGTCAGACGCAGAGGCTGGCGCGGAGCGTGGATAACACGACGGGCACCCAAGGCTGCCTCGATCTTGTCGAGCGCCTTTGACAAGCGGGCATCCTCGACCGGCTTGACGACGTAATCGACGGCATCGAGGTTATAGGCATCGGCCGCATACTCGGCAAATGCCGTCACAAACACCACGACCGGCGGCTTTTTTAGGTTCTGCAGCGTCTCGGCAAGCTCAATTCCCGAGCGGCCGGGCATCGTGATATCCAAAAACAGCACGTCGGGCTTGTTCGACAGAATCGACTCCACGGCCTCGGTGACATTGCCTGCCTCGGCGATATGCCCCACGCGCGCGTCCTTCTCCAACAGATAGCGTAGCTCAGCCCTAATTGGAGGCTCGTCATCAACTACCAGGATGTTCCAACCCTCGGACATGTGCGCTTCCTCTCTCCTCAATACACTCGCGCGCTACGCCGTCAGCGGCGCCGGCTCATGCGGTTCGCCGTTCAACTCAACGATGACCTGCGTTCCCACGCCCTCCTGGGACTTCACGCGCATGCCGGAATCTTCTCCGTAAAAGAAATGGATGCGCTGAAGCACGTTGAAGAGCGCCAAGCCGCAACCTCGCTTGACGGAGCCGTCGGCGGTAATGCTCTCGGGCTCCTCTCGGCGATGCTGCTCAAACAGATGCGCGCAGACTTCTTCGCTCATACCGATGCCGTCATCTTCGACGCTGATCTCCAAGCCGTCATCGGTCTCGAAAGCCCTAACATGAATAGAAAGCGGCTCGGTCTCGCGCTGCGCATGCTTGATGCAGTTTTCGAGCAACGGCTGCAAGATAAACGGTGGCACCATGCAATCGCGCACCTCAAAGTCGATATCGACCGAGACGCGCAGACGGCCGTCGCCATAACGAGCCTGCATAAGATTGATATAGCGAGTGCCCTGTTCCACCTCGTGCTCGAGCGTTGTGAGGGTATCGGAATCGGACAGTGTCTGACGGTAGTAATTGGAAAAGTCGATGAGCAGCGACCTGGCCTTGTCCGGCTCGGTACGCACGAGCGACACGATGGTGCTGATGGTGTTAAACAGAAAATGAGGATCGACCTGCGATTGCAAGGCGCGCAGCTCCACACGGGCCGTAAGCTCGTCCTGGCGCTCGAGCTCAAAGCTCGCGAGCTGCGTGGAAATGAGGTCGGCAAAGCCCGAGGCAAGCGCCGTCTGGCGCATATCGATGCTGCTCAGACGGGGATAATACAGCTCGAGCGTGCCCACGCAATGCCCACGCACGGTGAGCGGTGCGACAATACCAGCGCGCAGGCGCGGGAAGTAGCCACCCGCCTCGGTCGAGGCATCGCGCGAAAACACGCTTTGCTCACCGCTGTTGATCACGTTGAGCGTAGTCCGCAGCACCACCGGGGTGCCGGCAGGGCACTTTGCCGAGTCCTCGCCCCAGCTTGCCAACACCTGTTTGCCGTCGGTAAAGCAGATGGCAGAGGCGATGGTCTCGGACAGGATGATCTTAGAGGCGCCCAGGGCCGCTTCGGGCGTAAGGCCGCGCGACGTGTAGGCGAATATTTTTGATGCGATGGCGAGCGTACGGTCGGTTGCGCTCGACGTGAGGTCGTCGGGGACCACAAAGACATATGAAAAGAAGAAGCACAGCATGACCAAGCCGGCAATGACGACAACGCCCGGGACGGGGTTGGGATTATCGGTCAAATCCCAGATAAGCAACAGGATAAGCGCCGGAACGACAAAACCGAGCAAGATGGCCTGAACCACATGCTGGGCCGTACGAAAGACCTTGGTCGAGTTGTAGCTCTTGCCTAGAATCAGCCTGTTTAAGTCCACCGTCATCCCCTTTTATCTACCGCGCCCATAGCAATAAAGAGGGCCGCAAGCGACCCTCTCCATTGCATTATGCAATCAAAAACTGTGTTTTACATCCAGCCATCGATGAACGGTAGCTTAGGCGCTGTACTTGTTTGCCTCGCCGAAGCTGCCGGCTTCGACAATCCAGCCGTCCTTCATGATGACGTCCATGTTGTCGGTGTTGAGCACGTGGATGTCGGCGGCGACGTCACCATTGACGACCAGCAGGTCGGCGCACTTGCCGGCCTCGATGGAACCGGTCTCGTCCTCGATGTGGCACATCTTGGCACCGTTGAGGGTGGCACAGGTGATGGTCTCGACCGGGGTGAAGCCGATCTTGTCGACGAACTCGTACATCTCCTCGATGGAGCAGGTGCCGTACGGGGTGACGAAGGAGAAGGAGTCGGAGCCGATCGTCATGACGACGCCGCGCTTCTTGGCCTCGCGCAGGCAGTCGTAGTTGCGCTGCAGCTCCTTCTCGACCAGGGTGCCCTCGTACTTGTCGTGCAGCTCGGGGACGTAGACGGGCGGATAGGTGGCGTACCAAGTGGGCAGGAAGGCGATCGTCGGGGTGAAGAAGGTGCCCTGCTCGGCCATGAGGTCCATGGTGCGCTCATCGATATCGAAGCCGTGGATCAGCTGCTCGCAGCCAAAGCGGACGGAATCGTAGGCAGCGGCGTGGTTGTTGTAGCAGTGGCTCCACACGGGGATGCCGACCATCTTGGCCTCTTCGACCACGGCCTGAATCTCCTCGGAGCAGTAGTGCTGGTCGCGGCCGGAGTCCCAGCGCCAGATGCCGCCACCGGTAGCCCAGATCTTGATGGCATCGGGGTTCTCGCGCAGGCGACGGCGGACGGCCTTACGCAGATCCCAAGGACCGTCGACCTGATCGCCCCAGGGGTGCGATTCCTTGTTGAGCTCCTGGCTGCAGTGGTGGGAGTCGCCGTGGCCGGCAACGCGGCAGAAGCCAAGGCCGGTTGCCAGAACGCGCGGGCCCTTGAAGACGCCCTTGTCGATGCAGTCACGGATCTGGATACCAAAGCGGCCGATCTCGCAGACGGTGGTGAGACCGTGGGTGAGGCAGTCGTAGGCCTGCTTGACGGCGACGGCCTGCTTCTCGAGGAGCGGCTGCATGACCCAGTCGGTGTCATCGTCGGTCAGGTTGCCCGAGAAGTGCAGGTGGGTGTCGATCAGGCCGGGAAGGACGGTCTTGCCGGCGGCGTCGATAACCTCAACGCCCTCGGGAAGGTCCTGCATGACACCGGCGTACTCGATCTTGCCATTGTCGTCGACGAGAACGAGGGAGTTCTCGACCGGCTCGGCACCGGTACCGTCGATGAGCTTGCCGCCAACGATTGCATACTTAGTGGACATGGTTCCTCCTTATGGATCCATATAGTGGGCGAGGCCGCGTTGGGTTAAGGCCTCACAAAACTACCCAAGTGGTGCCGGGTTCGGTGCGCGGGAGAGAGAGCCCCGCACACCCGATCCGTCCCGGCTAGGCGTTATTTTTGCGGGAATTGGTGAAGGCCATGAGGGCCAGGCCAACAGCCAGCCAGCCGATCACGATGCTCCACTCCACCATGTTGAGGGAGGCGGGAGAGAACGGGATCACGAGCAGGCCAATGATGGTGCCGCAGGCAACGATAGCGAGGCTGATGCCAAACTTGCCGCCGGGCACCTCGTAGGGACGAGGCAGGTCGGGCTCGGTGAAGCGCATGCGCAGGCAAGCGAGGGCGACCATGCCGCAGGAGAAGATGAAGGCGAGAGCCGACACGTTGGTCAGAGGGATGAGCATGTTCTTGCCCAGGAACGGACCGACGACGGTGATGACGCCCAGAACGACGCAGGCGAGCTTGGGAGCGCCGGACTTGGGATCGACCTCGGCGAACTTCTCGGGCAGCTGGCCCTTGCGGCCCATGGCGAGCATGATGCGGCTCGTGGCGCCGTAGAAGGAGTTCATCGGGCCCATGGGTCCAAGCGTGGCGATGACGAGCATGGCCAGGTACAGGAGCATGTTGATGCCCTTGAGGCAGGCAAGCGCGGGAACCGGGCTCTTAACAAACTCATGCCAGTCGAGGATGGTGCCGAACGAGTAGATGCAGACCATGTAGAAGCCGCCGGCGGCCAGCAGGGCCAGGGAGATGATCTTACCGAACTTGTTCCAGTTGAGGCCCTCGGCTGCTTCCTCAGCCTGCTGAGGAATGGTGTCGAAGCCGGCGTAGAAGAACGGGGTCAGAACCAGGACCGAAACGATACCGGCGAACAGGCTGGTGCCCTCGGTAGCGGGCTTGCCGCCGCCAGCACCGGTGACCTGGGAGAACACGGGCATGGCGTTGTCCGGCGAACCGGTGAACAGCGAGACGCCCATGGCGAGCAGCATGCCGCAGAGCAGGGCCTTGGTCAGGAAGGCCTGCAGCTTGGCGGCCGAGCTGGCACCGCGGAAGTTGAGGAAGATGACGTAGGTTGCAAAGCCGAGCGCGATCAGCGTCGGGAACAGGTAAACGTCGGCGCCCAGGATGGTGTAGAGCTTGACGGCGCGCAGCCACTCAAGGCCTGGCAGGCTGCCGAACATCTCGGACACGAGGGTCGAGATGGCGATGGCCTCCCACGGGCACAGGATGCCGTTGCCCAGGGCCAGGAGCCAGCCGGTGATGTAGCTCATCGTACGGCCAAAGCTACGATCGACATACTCGACGATGCCGCCCGAAATGGGGATAGCAGCCGTGAGCTCACCGAAAACAGCTCCGACAGGCACGAGGAAGATTGCACCCAAGAGAAATGCAATCATAGCGGGAACGGGACCGCCGCCCACGACCATCCAGTCGCCGACCTGCAGAACCCAACCGGTACCGATGATGGCACCGAAACCGATGGTGAAGAAGTTCCAGAGCGAAAGCGTTTTCTTCATACCGCCGTTATCCTCGACTGCAACTTCTGCGTTCTTGTCCGCCATTGTTCCCCTCCTTTCCTTTTTGACGCCCCCTGGCGTCACCCCTTGCGCGGCCTGTTCGACCGCGCGCTTTTATTTCGTGGCTTTAAGATACGGCCTCGGCGCCACGCTGCCGCTTATGGCTCGACCGAAGGCAGAACTGCAAAACGAGCGGCGCCGTTTTTGGGACGAACGGCGGGAGACGTCATTCGTCCTGGACGCTTTCATCTTGTCTGCTTTTGGATACCTGTTGCCGGGACGCTTGGCGCGCGGCGCGGCAACGTTCATACCATTTGTCAGGCTTTTGGCGCACATACCCATGTGTCGTGCATCTTTTTATGTAGGATAGACAAGTTACACACGAGGCAAGGTGATTCGAATGGTATACGGATACAATGACGGCGACCAACGGCCACAAAGCGTGCGCCTTGCCGGCCGCACCACGCCAACGCCCAGAAGCACCTCCGACAACGGCAACCAGCAGCGCCCCCAAGAGCAGCCCGGGGCTTCTTCTCGGCAACAAAGCCGTACCGTGCAGCAGTCAGACCGCGTGAGTACGAGCACACGCCAACGCCAGACCGACATATCGCAGCCGCGCCGCTACGATCGCCGTAAGACCGACTACTACGTTAAACGCTCCTTTTCGCGACCTCAACGCGATCGCGGCAATTCCGCCCCTCACCCCGCGTCGCATACCACAAGCCACGTGCTTCCGGCCCGCCGCCTACGCCTTGCGCTTTGCTCCATTGCCGCCTGCCTCGTCTTTGTGTTTTTGGGATCCTGTATCTCCCACGGATCAGCCGGTCTTGAGCCCACTGCCGAGGACAAGCTGCTTAAAGCTCCCGTCGCGCCCGGTTACTCCTTTGCGTTCTCGACCCCACGCTCGCAATGGCAGGCCGGTACCATGCCCCACATCTACCAAATTGACCCCGCATGGTCGGAGCTGTCCTATGCCGGTGGCACTATCCGCGAAAACGCTTGCGGTCCCACTTGCCTCACCATGGTCTATATCTTTAAGACCGGCCACACCGATAAGACGCCGGTCGATATATGCGCGCTGGCCGAAGCCGGCAACTACGCCCCCACTGGTGCCACCGAGTGGTCGTTTATGACAGGCGGTGCGTGGCAGCTGGGACTCAACGGAACACAGCTCTATAACGATCGTGAATCGATTACCCAAGCACTTCACTCGGGTGCGCCCGTTATCGCCGCAGTGCGCCCCGGTACGTTTACCAACGTAGGCCACTACATCGTGCTCTACGGCATCGACAATGCCAATCAGATTGGCGTCTACGACCCCAACTCGGCCAGCCGCAGCGCCCGTCGCTGGGGCGTCGTAGAAGTCCTCAACGAAGTCGAAGCCATGTGGGCCTACTACTAGTCATTGGGCACTCATTGGGGACAGACTTAAATGAGTGGTCGTTGGGGACAGTCTTACGGACGCCGGCCGAGAGCAGACAAAAAGGGCCATCCCGAACTGCTTGGAACTGCCGGCACGGAAAGCGCATCCTGCTTTGGGGCCCAATAGCGGGATGCGCTTTCCGTTAGCGGCCCGTTTGGGAAACTAGGGACCGCTTTTCGACAAAAATCTGGGATGCATTTTCCGATTGAGGGCCTCAAGGGAAACCGCACCCCATGTTGGACGCTCATTCTGGGATGTGCTTTCCGCAGTTGATCGATGCGGCCTTTTAGGACTGTCCCAAGCTGCCGGCAGGAAAGGAACGTCCCCAAGTGCCGGGTTTCCGCAGTCTGCAATGCTCCTCATGAACAGCCGCCTCAATAGCAAAAGCCCCGCGGCCGAAGCGGACCGCGGGGGCAACAGACCTGCAAGAGTTAACTCAAGTCCTCGCCATTTGATGCAATGACCTTTTGGTACCAGCAGAAGCTGTCCTTTCGGTAGCGATCGAACGTGCCTTTGCCCGTATCATCGGCATCGACATAAACAAAGCCATAGCGCTTCTTCATCTGCCCCGTCGAGGCCGACACCAAATCGATACAGCCCCACGGCGTGTATCCCATCAGGTCAACACCGTCCTCGACAATTGCATCGCGCAGCGCAAGAATATGCCTGCGCAGGTAATCAATATGATACGCATCGTGGACTTTGCCGTCTTCCAGCGCATCGAGTCCGCCCACACCGTTCTCGGCGATAAAGAGCGGAAGATGGTAACGATCGTGGTAGCCGGCAAGCGTCACGCGCAAACCCAGCGCATCGATCTGCCACTTCCAGGCAGTCTCTTTATCCTTGAGGTACGGATTGCGCAGCGTCGGGAACACGTTGCCCTCCGCCTTCTCGGCGATCACCTGATCATCGGCGCACACCAAGCGCGAACAATAGTACGAGAACGAGATGAAGTCGACCGTATGCTCTGCCAGATACTCCGTATCGCCCGGCTCAAAGGGCACGTGAACACCCTCTTTCTCGAGCGCACGCAGCTTCCAAGTAGGATAGGCGCCCGCAGCCATCACGTCAGTGTAGAAGTAGCGGCCGCGGTCCTCCTCATACGCAAGCCATACGTCCTCGGGCGCACAACGGTACGGATAGGTCGCACCGGCAGCGATCATGCAACCCACCTTGTTTGCGGGATCGATCTTGTGCAGGATCTCGACAGCGCGAGCGCTCGCCATAAACATATGGTGCGAGAACGCCGCGGTCACGGCTGCACGGTCACGCTCATCCTCGAGCGTGACGCCCGCGTTGAGATAGGACAGCGCCACGCTGTTGATCTCGTTGAAGGTGAGCCAATAACGCACGAGGCCCTGGTACGCACGTCCGACGGTCTCGACGTAGTGCGCATACCGCTCGATCATCTCTCGGCTTTGCCATCCACCATAACGCTCGACCAGAGCCAACGGATAGTCGTAGTGCGACAGCGTCACGAGCGGCTCGATTCCGTGCTCGCGCAGCGCCTCGAATACCTGACGGTAAAACTCCAAGCCCTCACCGTTGGGCTCGGCCTCCATCCCTGTGGGAAAAATACGGCTCCAACAAATTGAAAGACGCAGGCACTTAAAGCCCATCTCGGCAAAGAGCTCGACGTCCTCGCGCCAATGATGGAAGAAGTCGTTGCCCCAACGGCATGGATACAGCCTGTCCGGATCATCCACGGGCTTTTGCCTGCCAAACATCACATCCCAGCGGTCGGGACCCTGTGGAATCAGGTCGGAGTGCGACATACCGCGGCCGCCCTCGTTCCAACCCCCTTCGGCCTGGTTGGCAGCGAGCGCGCCGCCCCACAAAAAGCCCTCGGGCATACCGGCAGCAGACGTTCTGTCAAAGTAACCCATGCTACTCAGCATCCTTGGCAGAAGCTGCCGCGGCGTTCTCCTGTTCCTGTGCCAGGAGCAGGTTGTCGTACACCTTAAAGAACGGGTACCAGACCACAGCCATGACCACGATCAAAACGATCGTAAATACCCAGATGCGCGGGTCGAGGCACTGGATAAAGCCCTGAACGAAGATGGGGAACGTGCCGCTCACCAAGATGTAGAAGTTAGAGACAAGACCCAGTGAGATTGCACCCCAATACAGCAGGGCCGAAATCATACCGCCCAGCACGAACGGAACCATGAGGATCGGGTTGAAGATGATGGGTGCGCCAAAGATCGCGGGCTCGGAGATACGGAAGAAGCTCGGCACGATCGATGCCTTGCCAAATGCCTTGAGCTGCTGCGACTTTGCCCTAAACGCGCAGAGCGCCACAAAAGAGAACGTATTGCCCGTGCCGCCGATGAGGTTGATGACCATCGACATGAATACCGGGTGGAACTCAAGCGGCTGCCCAGCAGCGTAGAGCGAGGCGTTGGCAGCAAAGGCGGCAAGCGTGACCGGGGCGGTGATGGGCATCACGATCATGTTGCCGTGGACGCCAAAGCACCAAAACAGCAGCGTCATGAAGCAGATAAGCAGTGCGCCGGGCACAGAGTCAACTGCGACGGAAAGCGGGGCAGCGAGCAGCTTCTCGATAACCGAGGGGATGGACAGCGTGGGATCGATCATCTGGATCAGCAGGTTGCCACCAAAGAAGATGAGGATGTTGGCGAGCATAGGCACGATGGCGCCAAAGGTTTCGGACAAAAACGGCGGCACGCCATCGGGCATCTTGATGGTGATGCCCTTGGTCTGGCAGAAGCGCGTGACCTCGACGGAGACCAGGGCAACGATGATGGCGGTAAACAGGCCCTGCGCACCCAGATAGGTGCAGGGGACCGCCTGGAGCACGGACTCATCAGCAAGCTGGTAGTAGGACGACGGCGCCGCGGCGATCAGGAACATCACCAGCGAGGTCATACCGGCGTTAAGCTTGGGCATCTTGTAGGTGCCCGCCAGGTTATAGGCGATTGCGAACGTCACGATCACCGACAGTATGCCCATCGTCATGTTGAACGGGATGAGCAGCGTGAGCTTATTGGCCGTGGCAAAATCGAGCCAAGGGCCAAAGACGGACCAGAACCCGCCCCGCGCCACCAGGTCGGCCGTGACCGGCGGGTTGGCGATGATCATAAAGACGGCAGAGACCAAGATGAAGCTGATCGCGCTCATAAAGCCCTTTTGCATGGAGGCAAAGTGGCGCTCGGCGCCGCAGAAATTGGCAATAGGGGTCAGTTTTTCCTGAAGCAGGGTCATGAACTTTTCCATAGTCGCCTCCTAGCCCAACAGCGACTGGGCGAGTGCCAGCACGTTGGCGGCGTTGCCCATGCCGTAGTCCTGTGCGGGGATGACCGCGGTCGGCTTACCGCTCCCCTGCTTGACGGTGTTGAGCTGGTAGGACACCTGCGGCCCCAAGAGCAGCACGTCATAATCGGCGCAGGTCTCCTGATACTCGCCGATACCCACCGCATCGATATCGAGCTCGATGCCGTTTTGCTCCGCGTATTTCTCGAGTTTCTTCATCAGAATGCTTGTAGACAGGCCAGCTGCGCAAACAAGAAGGATCTTCATAAGGGATTCCCTTCGCATTGATTGGTTGGATAGTCGCCGCACGCCGTTAGGCGTTCTTGGCTGCAGTGCGCTCATACAGGCAGATCAGCTCCTGCACGAGCTCCTGAGCAAGCATGGAGCACATGAGGTGGTCCTGAGCATGGACCAGCAACACATCCACCGACAGATGCTCGCCCGCCGCCTCGGTCGAAAGCAGCTGCGTTTGGATGTGGTGAGCTTTGATTCCCGCATCCTTTGACTGCTTCATGAGTTTGGCGGCAGCGTCAAAATCCCCCGCCTTTGCCTTTTCAAGGGCTTCGAAGGCAAGGCTGCGCGCCTCTCCCGCTGCAGCGACCAGCTGAAACGAAACCATCTCGGTTCCCTGATCGTCCATAACGGTCTCCTCTCCCGTGATGTTTGGTTTGTACTTGAATATTCGAAACGCCTATCTCCCACCCGCAATCCTCGAGGTTTATTGCAGGCAGGCAGGGTTTTCGACAAAAGAAGCCTTAAGCCGTATGCGCTTGCACAAGCGCCATCAGCTCATGCCAGGACCGGCGCTCGCGTAAGCGCTCGACCCCCTGGCGGTCCATAAAGATCTCAGCGAGCAGCGAGCTCAAGATCCGCGCCTCATCGCCGCCCGACCGGGCAAACGACACCATAAAGACGATATCGACCTCATGGCCGTATTCGTCCCAAAGAATGGGATGTTCGAGCAGGCCCACGGTAACAAAGGCCTCGGCGCTCAAAGGATGCATCCCATGGGGCATGGCCACCCCATTGCCAAACGAGGTGGCACTCGCGCTCTCGCGCTCGGCAACCTCTTGGGCAAACTGGGCATCGACACGGCCGCTCTCGACGGCGCGCTCGGAGAGATATCGGAGAACGGCCTGCTTCGACGACGCCTCAACGCGGTTGAAGAACAGGGCACGGCTAAAGAAAGCGCTCAGGGAGTCCGATTGCGCAGCGTCATCACTCAGCACCTTGCGGATAGCGTTGACATCGCTCGTCTCCAAGAAGAAATCGGCCTCGCGGACGGGCACGGGCAACTTGACGTTGAGCGGCACCGTTGTGAACACGTAGTCGATGTGCGAAAAGTCGAGCGTTCCCACGCGGGCGACGTCGCATGTCTCAATCGACTCGATATACATACCAAACTGCTTGCGGTACTGGTGCTCGAGCATACGGGCGCTTCCCGCTCCCGAGGCGCACACGATCAGGATGCGTTTGCGACGCGGCTGGTCGGCTTGCTGCTCGAGGGCCAGGGCAAATGCCATGGCGATGTAGCCGAGCTCTTCATCAGAGGGCTGGCTGCCAAAATGACGCTCGAGTACCTGCGAGGTGCCAGCTGCCATCGAATAGGCCAACGGAAACCTCGTCTTGATATCGGGCAGCATGGGGTTATCCATATGCATGTGATATTCAAGGCGATAGCCCAGAGGGCCGATATGCCGAGCAAGGTTCATGCGAAGTTCAAGATCGCTGCTAAAGTCAAACCTAAACTCATCGTTGACCGCACATACCATCTCGGAAGCGATCTCCCACATCTCGTCCGAGATAACGGCCGAGCCCTTCTCGGGCACGCCCGTGCCCCTGCCGAGCAAATGGATTGCGATAAAGGCAACCTCTTCTCGGGGCATGCTCACGCCCAGGGCATCCTTGATGTTTGCGGCAATCTGGAAAGCCGCGGCGTATTCGCGCGTTCCCTCCAGTTTTTGAACGTCCGATTCTGCAGCTGGGACATAGCAGCCCTGCTCGATGCGGCCAAGAGCGATGTAAAGATGCATGATGAGATTGCGGGATGCCAGCGAGCTCACCGTGACGGGCGAGGCCGTCAGGGCATCGTCCACACATGCGGCGATGGCCCGCAGGCGCTCGGCGAGCTTTGCATCGTCGGTGTCGGGCAACACGGGCCTCACCAGCGAGGCGAGGCACAGGCGCCGTTGCGACTCCCCGCCCGCAACGCGGATTCCGTAGCGTGGGCGCTTTTCGAGCGTTAAGTCAAATTGGGCGAGTTTCTGCTCTACCAGACGCATGTCATTGGACAGAGTTCGCGCCGAAACGTAGAGTAAATCCGCATACTCCTCAATCGTCACCCACTGGGACCGCATGAGGAGGTCGTTAAGAAGGAAGGACACACGGCCGTCGCGCGTATCAGGAATGCCCGGATGAGCCAGAGCCGCACCGTCTAGCAAGCGAGCAAGCTCATCTGCACGTGCAACATCGATACGATACTGCCCCTTGCTGCCAACAATGCGTGCAACCCCTGCAAGGTTGTCGTTTGCGCGATGGATATAGTTTCTCACGGCGCGCTCGCTTACCTCGAGACGCTTGGCAAGTACCGCGACAGCGACAGGCTGAGCGTCCTCGATCATATTTACAAGCTGCTTGACGCGAGCATCCATGTCCTCCTCCTTTCTCTGCGTCTAGTCTAACGCGGTAAAGAATGACACTCCACGTCGCGCTCGTTCCGCCAACTCGGAACAGGTTGCGGGGAGTCCAGCTGAGCTATGGAGAGCCTGGGGAGAGGGCCCGAAGGCAATGCGTCGGTGTGGGATGCGCCTTCCCAGCCATTGGGCAGTCATTGGGGACAGGCTTAAATGAGTAGTCGTTGGGGACGTTCTTGTTTGACTAGTCGTTTAAGAACGTCCCCAATGACTATTAAGGACTGTCCCAAGCTGCCGGCAGGAAAGGACCGTCCCCAAGTGCCGGGTTTGTCCCCAATGACTAGGTGAATAGCAAAAGCCCCGCAGTCGGAGCGGACTGCGGGGCTCATGAAGAGAGGTAGTTTGTGGGCGCTTTGCCTGGCGCCCACGAGAGAGGCAACAGAGTAGAGACTACTCGTGGATGCGGGTGCCGGAGAGGCCAGCCATGGTCTCAGCGGCCTTGTCCAGGGCGCCGATAATGCAGGTGCGGCCCTTGCGGGAACGGGCGAACTTGATGGCAGCGCGGACCTTGGGCTCCATGGAACCCTTGCCGAACTGACCCTCGTCGGCAAGACGCTCGGCCTCGTCGGCGGTGAGGTCCTCGAGCTCCTCCTGGTTGGGCTTGCCAAAGTTGATGGCGACATGCTCAACGGCGGTCAGCAGGAACAGAACGTCGGCGTCGCAGTCCTCGGCCAGCAGCTCGCCGCCCAGGTCCTTGTCGATGACGGCGGGAACGCCCTTGTAGCAGCCCTTGTTCTCGTAGTCGCGGACGACGGGGATGCCGCCGCCACCGCAGGCGATGACGATGAACTCGTTGTCGAGCAGGTTGAGGATGGAGTCAGCCTCGACGATCTTCTTGGGATCGGGGGAGGCGACGACGCGACGCCAGCCGCGGCCGGAATCCTCGACGAAGACCTTGGAGGGGTCCTCGGCCATGAACTCCTTGGCCTGCTCCTCGGTGTAGAACGGGCCGATCGGCTTGGTCGGGTTCTTGAACGCGGGATCGTCGGGGTCGCACTCGATCTGGGTGACGACGGTGGCGGCGTGCCAACGCTTATAGCGCTTGTGCATCTCGCGGCCGATGCCCTGCTGCAGGTGGTAGCCGATGTAGCCCTGGGACATGGCGCCGCACTCGGGCAGCGGCATCTCGGGGGTGCCGATGGCGTCGTGGGCGGCGGCGAAGGCGTTCTGGATCATGCCGACCTGCGGGCCGTTGCCGTGGGTGATGATGATCTCGTTGCCCTGCTCGATGAGGCCGAGGAGGGCGTGGGCGGTGTTGCTCACGGCCTCGATCTGCTCGACGGGGTTGTTGCCGAGGGCGTTGCCGCCGAGGGCGACGACAATACGATCGGGCTTTCCGTACGGTTTACTCATAGTGTTCGTTCACTTCCCAGCTACTAGCGAAGCGTCGCGTACATCATGGCCTTAATGGTATGCATGCGGTTCTCGGCCTCCTGGAACACGCGAGACTGCGCGCTCTCAAAGACCTCGTCGGAAACCTCCATCTCGGTCACGCCGAACTTCTCGGCAATCTCGGCGCCGATGGTGGTCTGCGTATCGTGGAAGCTCGGCAGGCAGTGCATAAAGATGGCGCCGGGGTTTGCCTTGGCCATGACCTCGGGCGTTACTCGATAGGGAGAGAGAAGATCGATTCGGCTCTTCCACAGCTCCTCAGCCTGGCCCATACCGACCCAAACGTCCGTATAGATCACGTCTGCATCCTTGACGCCCTCGTCGATATCCTCAGTGAGCTGGATCGTGCAGCCATTCTGAGCGGCGATCTCCTGGCAGCGCTCAAGAAGCTCGGGATCGAAGTGCGTGGCGCCCTCGACATCGCCCTTGGGTCCGCAGGAGCAGAAGTTAATGCCGAGCTTGGCGCAGATAACCATCAGGGAGTCGCTGACGTTGCCCTGCTCCTTGCCCATATAGGTGAGCTTCATGCCGCGCGTGTCGCCAAACTCCTCACGCATGGTGAGAATGTCGGCAAGGGCCTGGGTGGGATGGTACTCGTTGGTCAGACCGTTCCAGACGGGAACGCCAGCCTTGGCGGCAAGCTCCTCGACGATCGACTGGTCGGAGCCGCGATACTCAATACCGTCATACATGCGACCGAGCACGCGGGCGGTATCCTCGATGGACTCTTTCTTGCCCATCTGCGACGAGCCGGGGTCGAGGTAGGTCACGCCCATACCCAGGTCCATACCGCCGACCTCGAAGGCACAGCGCGTGCGCGTGGAGGTCTTCTCAAACAGCAGGACAATGTTCTTGCCCTCGAGAAAGCGGTGCGGATAACCGGCGCGCTTCATATCCTTGAAGTTCTTTGAGAGGTCGAGCATGTACTCGATTTCCTCGGGCGTAAAGTCAAGCAGGGTAAGAACGCTTCGACCAGAAAGATTAAGAGCCATGATTTGAGTCCTTTCGATTGTTGGAACACACAAGGAGGGATGGGCGGCGCAGACGCACACGCGCCGCCCAGATACGCTAACGCTGACTAGATTTCCTCACGCCAGAACGGCATGGTCATGCAGCGCGGGCCGCCGCGACCGCGAGAAAGCTCCTCGGAGGGAGCGACGAGCAGCTCGACGCCAGCCTTGTAAAGAGCATCGTTGGTGACAACGTTGCGCTCATACACGCAGACCTTGCCCGGTGCGACCGCAAGAGTGTTGGAACCATCGTTCCACTGCTCACGGGAGGCCTCGATCGGATCGCCGCCACCGCACTCAATCATGGTGATATGGTCCATACCCGTCGCAAGCTCGAGGATATGCTGCAGGGTGCCCTCGAGTTCCTCGATATGCACCTCCCCCTCTGCATCGCCCTTGGTCAGGCGGTAGGCACGAAGCGTCTGGTAGATGCCGGGATAGACCGTGAACTTATCGCGATCGACCTGCGTGCAGACGGTGTCGAGGTGCATGTAGGCGTAGCCGTGCGGGATCTTGATGGCATAGATGTTCTCGATCTCGGCCTCATCGGAACCCCAGAACATATTCTTGGCGAGCTCATCGATGGCCGCAGTCTGGGTGCGCTCGGAAATACCGATGGCGAGCGTCTTGGCGTTGATGTTGAGGATATCGCCGCCCTCGATATGCCACTCGCTGTTGTGGTCGTACCAGATGGGGCTACCGGCGTAATCGGGATGGTTGCGCAGCACCGTTTCGTAGAAGATTACCTCGCGGTTGCGCTGATTCCAGTACATGCGGTTCATGGTAGCGCCCTTGCCCACGACAGCCAGAGGGTCACGGGAGAAATACGAGGCCGGCATGGGGAACAGCACCATATCGTCAGCCTTCAACTCCTCGCCGTCCATACTGGCAAGAGAACCGCCAACCTTGGGGATCTCGAGGTCGCGAACGTAGAGGCCGCCCATGGCAGCAAGGACAAACTCCTTGTTGTCCTTAATCGAATCAAGCTTCTCGACAACGGCCTGGCGAAGGGCCGCGTTGGAGATGCCGGACTCACCCATGAACTTCGTCATGAACTCTGCGCGAGTGCCCTCGACTTTGTCAAACGTCTCAGCGAGCAGCTCTTCCATATAGACGACCTCGGCGCCAGCGCCGCGAAGAAGGTCGGTAAACTGATCGTGCTCTTTCTGGGCATAGTCCAGATAGAACGCATCGTGAATCCAAACGCGGTCGAAATCCTCCGCCTTCATGTTTACAAGATCCATACCGGGGCGATGGACGCACACCTTCTTGAGGGCGCCAATCTCGCTATGAACGTTCAGTCCTTTGTTCATCTCTATCCTTCTTTCTCACAACTTGTATGTGGGGTTTTGCTTTTACGGCAGGGGGATAAGGCCCGAAACCGCAGTGAATGCCATGCAGATAACGCTCACGACCAGGAAGAATTTCCAAGCAACCTTCCACCACTGGCCAAGCGGAATCTTGCAGACGCCAAGACCGGCAACGAGCATCGCGCTTGTTGGCGAAATGAGAGACATGGCCGCGCTGCCCATGGAAAGACCCGTAACTGCAGCCTCGGGGTTTAAGCCCATCAGCTCAACAAGCGGGCCGAAAATGGGAATCGTAAGAGCAGCGATGCCCGAGGAGCTCGGAACGAGGATCGACAGAAGGTTATCCACGACATAGAGAATGCTCGTAAAGATAACTGCCGGAACTCCAGAGAGAGCCGTGGCGAGCGTGTTGAGAATCGTATCGATGATGAGGCCGTCATTGGCGATTACGAGGATTCCGCGGGCGAGGCCAACAACGATGGCAGAGAACGCGAAGTCTGCAATTCCCTTAACGAACTCGCCAGCGATCTCCTTCTCATTCATCCCGGAAACAACACCCGAAAGAAGAGCCATGGCCAAGAAAATCGCAGAGATCTCGTTCATGTACCAGCCCTGGGTTACCAGACCCCAAATGATAGCGCCAAGTCCAAGCACGAAAATAACCATGACGGCTTTTTGCCTAGCGGTGAACTCGCTATCGAGGAGATTCTCGTCCGCGCCAAACTCTTTGCGCTTCTCGATATCATCGTGGAAAGCTGGGGATACCTCGGGATTCTTCTTAACCTTGAGGGCATACATCACAACCCATGCGATGGCAACTGCAGTGAGCACGACAAGGGCGATAGTACGCAACCAAAGCTGGGGGTTGCCCTGGATGCCGAGGATACCCTGGGAAATCAGGACGTTGAACGGGTTAACGGTAGATGCGATGTATCCGATACGGGCACCCACAAACACCGTCATGAACGCTGTAATTGAGTCGAGGCCCATGGCCATCATGATCGGCATAAGAATCGCAAAGAACGGAAGCGTCTCCTCTGCCATACCAAAGGTGCTGCCGCCCAAGGCAAAAAGCACCATTAGGATCGGAATGATGAGGACGTCCTTGCTCTTGAACTTCTTCACCACTCGGGCGACGCCGCTCGTGATGGCTCCGGTCGCCGTGATGACCTGGAAGGAACCTCCCACGATCATAATGAATGCAACGACCTCGACCGCTTGCTGGATGCCGATCGCAGGGGCCTCAAGTACTTCGAAGATGCCTTGGCGAAGATCGACCTCGTTGCCGTCCTCGTCCGTATAGACCTTATCGACAGGCTCATAGGTGCCCGAGACTGTTACCTCGCGACCGTTAACCTCCTGGCGCTCAAACGAGCCCGAAGGCACGACCCAGGTCAGAACGGCAAATACGGCCATCAAGACGAGAATGATGGTGTACACGTGCGGGACTCGAAGAGTGCGCTTCTTTTCTGTCTCTGCCATCTCTCCTCCTTAATTCAGGGGTTTTTCGTTGCCGGCAAAGCCATTGTGTCATCGCGCAAAACATCCTTCCGTCTCTTCGCCCGTCAACGAAGCGCATCGACCCGTAAACGGATTCCAGATTGATGTAATTCGTCAATTGTCTCTTTAAATAGATGTTTAACATCAATTACTAGCCTTGTTCATGCCATTCTCCTGTGACAAATATGATGTAAATTGAATCAATCTCGTAATGTGCCACTATGGAAGCAATCAATACTCATCGCCAAAGCGAGGTCTTATGTCCGCACTACATGTTCAAAACGAAATAGGAAAGCTAAAAAAGGCCCTCCTGCACTGCCCCGGCTCCGAAACGCGCAATTACCCCGACGGGCAGTTCAATCAAGTCTTTACGCTACGCCCGTCTAGCAGCTCATTCGATCTTGAAAAGGCTCTCAAGGAGCATCATGCTTACTCGACGATGCTCGAGCGCGAAGGAGTAGAGATTCTCTATCTTGAAAACCTTCTTACCGAAGCCCTTGATGCGACAGACCAAGCGCGTCGCTCCTTTATCGATAGCTTCATTAGAGAATGCGGCGCGTGCGGCATTGAGCTCGAGTCCGCTATTCGCGATTACCTCGAGCACATCGAGGGCTCCCGCGCTCTGGCCCAAGCGGCCGTCAACGGCATCCGTTATTCCCAGGTCTTCGATACGGATAAGGAGATATTCAGCCTCGCAAAACTGACGGGAGATGCATACTCGCCCGACGACCTTCTCGTAAGCCCCCTTAACACCATGTGGTTCACACGCGACCCGGCGAGCGTCATCGGCGAAGGCGTCACACTCAACCATATGTACTGGCCGGAGCGCAACCGTGAGGTTATCGCCTACAAAACGATTTTTACATATCACCCAGATTTCCGCGAGGCTCCTCAGTTCTTCAAGCATGAATCGACTTACCACTTTGAAGGCGGCGACCTGCACAACCTCAACTGCGAAAACGTAGCCGTTGGAATCTCCCAACGAACCGAGCCAGCGGCGATAGACACCCTAGCAAATAACTTGCTCTGGGATGAGAACTCTGCTATTGAGTCCGTATGGGCCATACAGGTCCCCTACGATGACCTCTGTATCCATCTCGACACATATTTCGCTCGCGTTGACTACGAGACATTCCTCGTTGACCGTGAGCTTCTCGATCAAGCACGGGTCTACCGCATTACACGGGGCAGATCGGAAAGGACAACCCGGGCGCGTCATGTCGAAGGCGGTCTGAAAGAAGCGCTGAGATTAGCTCTGGGCTCAAATTCGTTGCAATTTATCTTTTGCGGTGGCTCAAATCCCGGAGCAGCAGAGGTCGAAAGGTCCAACAATGCCACAAGCACCCTTTGTTTGGAGCCCGGCAAGGTCTGCGTATACGAAGAAAACGTCAAAACCAACAAAGCGCTGGAGCAGGCAGGTATTGAACTTGTTCCCATCTCTATCTTCGAGCTGACAAACGGCTTTGGCGGTCCCAACTGCCTCTGCCTTCCCCTCGTCCGCACTTCATAAAATGGGAACGGGTCAAAACATAAAGGCGCTTCGCAAGCGCGATCAGCTAACACAGGAGGAGCTCGCGACACTCGTCGGCGTCTCCAAAGAAACGGTATGCCGCTGGGAAAAGGATCGTTATGCAATCCGCCGCTCAACGTTGCTCAAGATAGTATCGACATTTAACCTGCAGCTCGACGACCTCACATCTGAAACCGCAGGGCTTGCCGCAAAGCTCGACCACGAGGGGCGGAAGGGGGAATCCAAAGAAGTTACTACTGATTCCCTTTGCGATGTATTTAAAATCCAGATGACAGGAGGCAGAACGGGACTTAAACAAACCGGAACAACCGCGCTTCCCTCATCCGTATTCAAGAAACATCGCGAGTGCTTCTTTGTTCAAATGGACACATCCGCCATGTCCAAATGCTACCCGATTGGATCCCTTCTCCTCGTGGATCCCAGCCCAAAACCCTGGAACGGATGCTCCGTCCTCGCCTTGGCCGATAATTCGAGAATCGTCATACGGCGTTATAGCACCGGCACGAATACCGTGATGCTCTCATCCCACTCATATCGCACAGCGGAACCGGATATCGTGCTGGACAAACGCCGAATTAGGATTCTGGGAGTCATCGTTTGGTTTCAGGCGTCTCATGATCTGAGCGTCTAATCAAATTTGATCTTGTTTACCTCCCCCATATGCTCACAACTCAATAGCAAAAGCCCCGCAGTCGGAGCGGACTGCGGGGCTCATGAAGAGAGGTAGTTTGTGGGCGCTTTGCCTGGCGCCCACGAGAGAGGCAACAGAGTAGAGACTACTCGTGGATGCGGGTACCAGAGAGGCCGGCCATGGTCTCGGCGGCCTTGTCCAGGGCGCCGATGATGCAGGTGCGGCCCTTGCGGGAACGGGCGAACTTGATGGCGGCGCGAACCTTGGGCTCCATGGAACCCTTGCCGAACTGGCCCTCGTCGGCCAGGCGCTCGGCCTCGTCGGCGGTGAGGTCCTCGAGCTCCTCCTGGTCGGGCTTGCCAAAGTTGATGGCGACATGCTCAACGGCGGTCAGCAGGAACAGGACGTCGGCGTCGCAGTCCTCGGCCAGCAGCTCGCCGCCCAGGTCCTTGTCGATGACGGCGGGAACGCCCTTGTAGCAGCCCTTGTTCTCGTAGTCGCGGACGACGGGGATGCCGCCGCCACCGCAGGCGATGACGATGAACTCGTTGTCGAGCAGGTTGAGGATGGAGTCAGCCTCGACGATCTTCTTGGGATCGGGGGAGGCGACGACGCGACGCCAGCCGCGGCCGGAATCCTCGACGAAGACCTTGGAGGGGTCCTCGGCCATGAACTCCTTGGCCTGCTCCTCGGTGTAGAAGGGGCCGATCGGCTTGGTCGGGTTCTTGAACGCGGGGTCGTCCGGGTCGCACTCGATCTGGGTGACGACGGTGGCGGCGTGCCAACGCTTATAGCGCTTGTGCATCTCGCGGCCGATGCCCTGCTGCAGGTGGTAGCCGATGTAGCCCTGGGACATGGCGCCGCACTCGGGCAGCGGCATCTCGGGGGTGCCGATGGCGTCGTGGGCGGCGGCGAAGGCGTTCTGGATCATGCCGACCTGCGGGCCGTTGCCGTGGGTGATGATGATCTCGTTGCCCTGCTCGAT
>NZ_QSPM01000020.1:0-14647 GCF_003466445.1 Collinsella sp. TM05-38
ATAGGCTCCAGTTGGAAACCCTCGGGTTTGCGGGGCGGAATAGCGAAAGCGATTCTGCCCTGTTTTGGCTCGAGGAGATAACCGCCGAAGATGCCGCAGCGATCGTCGGAAGCGCGAAAAGGAAATGGCCCCAAAGGAAGAAACCCAAGAACCTGAGAAGCGTCCCCAATGGGAGCGCTTCTTCGGAGACGCCTAGCTCGTCCCGCCGTCAGATACCCCGGGCAAACCCAGCTACGGCCTCTTCGGCACGTGCGGCAGCTTGGCTCCGCAGGAAGAGCAGAACGCTGCGCCACCGGTCGCCTTGGCACCGCAATAGGGGCAGAAAGCCGCGCGCACTATGCGGTCCGTCGGCGTCCAAGTCTTAATCCCCTTGGCGATCAGGCCTGCCACGCGTTCGGCTATGCCCGAGTCGTCGTTAGAGCTCGCTACGGTGTAGTCGCTCGTAAGGTGGCCCTCGTAGTCGAAGTCGATCACGAACTTCCACGAACTGATGCCGCTGAGCGAGACGACGGTTCCGTAAACCTTGTGCCCGTCCACGGAAAGGACCTCGAGCCTTTTGACGGATCGACCCACAGCCTCGACGATCTCCTCGAACCCCTCCTGGGTCACATCGTCCCTGAAACACTCGCTCGCGCGGTCCCACTCGGCTTTTGCCTTGACCTTCTCGAGCTCGATCTTCCGCTTATCCTGCCTATCGCATGCGAACAGTACGATGCCGAGAAAAGCGAAAGCGGGAAATAGGGTCATCAGCATGTTGGCCAGAGCTTCCATTCAGGGTCCCCCCTAAACAAGCCCGGCGCCGTGGGTTCATTGCAGCGATAAAATAAACGATAATTTATATTTTTTTCTGTAAATAAATCATATCTGTTAGTTGAACCCCACCTTCAAAAATAGGGTGGTCATAGTTATCGATAAAAAAATTTTCAATGCTGTGTGAGCGGGCAAAACCAGATTTTTCATAAAAGGGAACGGTCAACGGGCTATCCCCTGTGCCAACCTGTAGTATCGAATACTTCCCTTTATATTTCGCAGCGACAAAGTCAATTAGTGCCTTGCCGTAACCTTTGCCCTGATATTCTGGCGCAGTTGCAATATTTTTAATTTCAAGAATGCCTTTGCCCTCGTCGGTTACTACACACTCGCATTTAACCCCATTATCGACCAATACATACATCGTTCCTCTATCAATATATCGGTCTATCATGCTCTCTTGTTCATCGGCTAACAGCAATAAGGGGAGAAATTGTTTTTTATTCTCTTTGATTTCTATAATTTCCATATCGGTATGTACTCCAAAATTATCGCTTGAATACATCAAGCGGAATATTCGTATCAGAATCATAGACAATGTCAGCACGGTCCTCGCTAATCTTGCCGAAATAGGTACAGCCTATCCTGGTTAGATGAAGAATAGCAGGATCTGGACTCTGGTGAGTTCTGTAAAAACCGCCTATTAGACATGAAGCCACCTCCGACATAATAAGCTCGGTTTTTATAGACTGTTATCCTTCATTTTTGTTGTGTTACGACTTCTTATGCCAGAGTAGTGAAATTAAATGTCGTGTATGGCACTCAGTTGCATTATGGTTGCCTAGCAACTCGCGCTAACGGCCTTCGCACTTTTTGTAATACGGTTCTGCTATAGCGCCGTGCGTATTGGCATTCGGAACTGTCGCAGGTCACTCAATCTTAAATCGTCAACGAGGCCTTAGCTCGCCGTTGCTCGGACGATTAATAACATCCGCGAGGCTACGACAAAAAGATGCAAATCGAACAAACATCGTCCCGTTCGTCCGTTCCAGTTTGTCCAGACGCCCCTCCCACAATGTTCATGTTCCAACGGATGGGTACCATTTATCCGGGTGCACCTGGGGCAACGGGCCGGCAGGCTCGCGCAAGGTCACTCGCATAACACGCAACATCAAACACGACAGAAGAGGCGAACGACAGATGCCGGACCCCGGACGACAGCACCGCGGAAGACGTGCACTCCGACCACAACCGAACAACTCCAGCTACTAGCCAGGCGCCCGCATGGGCGCCTTTTGCTTTTCGGGGACTTAGCCGAGAGCTAGGGCACGCGGCTCATGGCCGTTTCGTGAAGGCCCGACCAGCTCGACCCACCTCGACCCGTCTCCGCTCCCGCCGTGCGCGCCAACCGCAATCAGGCGGTTCAATCGTCGCGCAGACGAAAACGCACACGGGACCGCGCAGGCGCATGGCGCGGAAAGATTGGAGGCAACCATGGCGAACGCGACGAAATGCGCCGCGCCCGAGGGCAACCGGGGCCGAGACGAGTGGATGACGGTGATCGAGATGCAGGAGTACATGGGGGCGAGCCGGAGCAAGGCGTACGACGGCATCGTGCTGCACGACAAGCTCGTCGCATGGATCGAGCGAAACAGCGTCGTCGGCTCGCCCAGAAGGGGCTAGCGCCGATGGCGGCCGCAGGCCCGAGGGGGCACCTACGCCCGGAAGAGGCGCAGGTACAACTCGTACAAGGGGGAGATCGGGGACGCCCCGGGGAACCTCGTCGCGCGCGACTTCCGCGCCGACGCCCCCAACAGGCTCTGGCTCACCGACGTGACGCAGTTCCGGATCCCGGCCGGCAAGGCGTACCTGAGTCCCGTGATCGACTGCTTCGACGGGATGCCGGTCGCCTGGACGATAAGGGAGCGGCCCGACGCCGAGATGGCCAACACGATGCTCGAGGAGGCGTTGCGCAACGCTCGGGCCGGGCGAGGCCCCCGTGATCCACAGCGACCGGGGGTGCCACTACAGGTGGCCCGGGTGGCTCGAGATCTGCGAGAGGCACGGCCTCGAGCGCTCGATGTCGAGGAAGGGGTGCTCGCCGGACAACTCGGCCATGGAGGGGTTCTTCGGCCGGCTCAAGAACGAGTTCTTCTACGGCCGGGACTGGGAGGGCGTCAGCCTGGAGGATTTCGCATCCCAGCTCGACGGCTACATGAGATACTACCGTTGCGAGAGGACCAAGAGGTCCCTCGGATGGATGAGCCCCAGTCAGTACAGGAAATCGCTGGGCCTGGCCGCCTAGCGTCTCCAGTAAATGGGGCGCACCCCCAATAGTAAATTATTGGGTGAAAATATGACGTTCTACCAGCACAAACAAAAATGACTGAGTACAAATTGAGTACAAAAATCAGGGTTCGAAATGTCGCGAAATCACACGTGATTTGATTGAAATTGGACCATCAATACACGCAAGCTGCTCGGAACGATCCCAAAAATATAAAGCCCCGAGATGGTTTCTCGGGGCTTCTACCTGCGGTTTCAATTTTTATGCAGTCTGGTTCCTACTCCCACTCAATACGACGAGAATCACTTCTCGCCTATCTGGTGGTGTCTCGCCCACAAAAAACGGACGCAACGGCACTCGGCGGTACGCCACGGCACCAAACTGGGACAGCACTGCTCTCTTCCATGAAACTCAAATTCAACTCAGTGGTGTTGAGTTTCATTTTTGTCCCAGTTGCCGGCTGCGGAGCGAAAAAGGTTGATTCGATCCCGAAATCAGTCCAGCTCGACCTGAAAAGCGGCTTGCCACCAGCGTAAGTTGCAAGTGAATAATCGCAAGTGGTTTACGCTTTGAGAGTAAAACCGCAGCTCAACGCAATAAGCCATCTGAAGTATTCGTTTGGAATAAATGCAGGTGGCTTGTTGCTAATCGGCTAAAGGTTGAAATTACTCTCTGCTGAGACAGTTTGTCCCAACAGGGGGCTGACCTCGAGAACTACAGGCTTTGAATTTCCGTACGGAACTCAAAATGGGTTGAAGGGTCCTCGTCGGGATCGTCTTCCCAGTTGACAGACTCATCGTACAAGAGGTTCTCGATTCTCTCGCCATTCTTGAGAACTATCATTTCGGAGAACCACACCTCCTTGTCGAGCATGATTATGCCCGAATCCGTATGGAGGGCGATGGCCTGTGGATACTCAAGCTTTGAGACCAGGGAGCCTTCGCCATAGATATCTGCAACGTCGTTGACAACGGTAACAGCGACGATAGTCTCGTTGACTTCGAACGTGGTCGTATCAGCCCCCACTTCGGGGATGCTGAGCATTTCCTCCGAAGATTCAACAACTGACAGCAAGCCAAACTCCTCGAGCGTGCCGAATTCGCCAACGACGATGTTGTTCAGGAAGTTGTTGACGTCGATGTCAAAGCCCTCGAAGTGCAGGCGGACGGTATTCCAGCTGTTGTCGGGAGGAGCCGCCAGAACTGCAACGATAGTGAGCAGCTTGGAGCTCTTCATCTGCTTTAGGAGCAGCTCTTCTGCGTGGTTGAATCTTTTATTAGCGTGTTCCATTGCCATCACTTTCCCTTTCTGACGAAGTGTATCTTCTGGGACTTAATTCCAGAAGCATTCTTCACCTTCAATTCGACTACCGGAGATTTGCCCTTCGAAGAAGAAACAAGCCTATGGGAGACGATGCTTCCGTCTCCCATCCTGTGCATCATGCCTCTGCCCTCGATTGACGTGGGGCTACCACACCCGGAGTTCCAGGACAGTCGTATACGCACAGCTCGATGGGCTGAAGCCCTTGACCCTTCGTGCCGGAGAGGCACTTTCTTTCGCAAGGAAAAAGCCATTTGGCAAATCCGCTGCATCCGAATCGCCCTGTCTGAGGGCTGGACCGGTATTTCTCATGCAGGAAAGTTGCGAATCTACGACTTCCCTGCATCATTCTGCCTTCCTTCTCTTTCTTCCGTAAACCGCGCATGCCTGCCCTGCCTCGGAACCCTTCCTTGACTAATGCAACGAAAGTGATAAAATCTCATTCGTTGATTCGAAAGGAAAAGGAAATGCTACTGAACTTCACCGTGGGCAATTGGATGTCATACCGCGACGAGGCGTCGCTGAACATGGTTGCCTCGCTCGAGCGCCAGCATGCTCGGACGCTGGCCAAGATCCCCGGGTTCCGTAGCAAGAAGGCCCTGCCGGTTGCCGCCGTCTACGGAGGCAACGCGTCCGGCAAGACGGGCCTGTTCAAGGGGATGGCCGCGCTCAAGCACATGGTCACGGGCGAAACCGGCGTGGACGAGCTTCTTCCCATAGAGCCCTTCATGCTAGAGAGGGGGTCGGCATCGGAGCCGACCGTCTTTGACGTCACGTTCCTGGCGGGTAGGACTGTTTACCGATACGTCGTTGAGGCGACCCTGGATGGTGTTTCCTACGAGTCGCTCGAGCGCGTGCTCGAGAAGGAGAGTATCGACATCTTCGAGCGCGACGAGCTTTCGGAGGACGGCAAGTATACCTTCAATGAGTCATGCCTCGGCCCCTCCGACTTCCTGGAGTTCGTGGGCAAGTCGACCCGCCGCAACCAGACCTTCCTCGGCAGCGCCGTCTCTCAGAACGTCGAAACGTTGCAGGAGGCCTACGATTGGTTTGCCGACACGCTGCAGCTCGTAGGCGTGGAGTCCCATGCCTGGACCTTCGCCAACGCCGCGGGAACTCGCGAGGGCTTCTTCGAATATGCCGAGGACACGCTCTCCCGCCTGGACACCGGTATTTGCGGGCTGACCGGAGAGCGCCTCGATCTCGACGCGCTGCCGAAAAGCGCAAAGCTTCGCAAGAGAGTGGCCGGGCTCGAGGCCGACGAGATAATGACCTTGGTCATGGAGAAGGCTCCCGGTGACTACGGCTTCGAGATGATAACGGTGCACGTGGACGATGGGCGTCCGGTGGTGGAGCGCATGCGCACCCTTCACCAGGGCGCGGACGGCGAGAAGCGCAGCTTCGGCCTGGGGATGGAGTCCTCCGGCACCCAGCGCCTGATGGGGTTGCTGCCCATGCTGTTCGACTTGCAGGGGTCCGATGACTCCATGGGATCCAAGGTGTATGTCGTGGACGAGCTTGACCGATGCCTGCACACCATGCTGACCACGCGCCTGGTGGAGGACTTCCTGGCCACCTGCGGCCCCGACACTCGCAAGCAGCTGCTGTTCACCACCCACGACCTGCTGCTCATGGACCAATCCCTGATGCGCCGCGACGAGATGTACATAGCCCAGCGCGGCGCAGATGGCAAGTCCGAGCTGGTCGGGCTCACCGAGTTCGACGGCATCCGCTACGACAAGGACCTTATCCGCAGCTACCTGGACGGCCGCTTCGGCGGCATCCCGATGCTGCGGGAGGAGGCGGCCCGTGGCTAGGAGATCCAATAAGGAATCGCTCAAGCGAAAGACGGGCGGCCGCGAGTACCGCGACGTGTGCTGGGTGAGCGCCGAGGGGCAGACGGAGAAGGACTACCTGCGCATGGACGCCTTCAAGGGCGCACCGATGGCGGTGAAGTTCCCCAAGGACATCCATCCCGACAGGCGCAACCCCGCCGCGGTGCTCAAGCGCTTCCAGAAGGCGATGCGCACCGAGGACTTCCGCAAGGGAGACGAGGCGTGGATCGTGGTGGACGTAGACACCTGGGGAGACGTCGAGTTCGCCGAGCTGCTCTCCTGGGCGGCGAGCGACCCCCGGCACCACCTTGCCGTAAGCAACCCCAAGTTCGAGCTGTTCCTGGTGATGCACTTCGAGCGCGGCAACGGCTGCACCACGCCACAGAAGGTCGACGCCACCCTCAAACGCTACTGGCCTCGCTACGACAAGCGCGTGAACGCCACCCGCTTCTCCCTCGACGAGGTCAAGTCAGCCGTCGAGGCGGCAAGAATGAAGCGGGCGGGCTGCCAGGACGCCATACCGGCGCCCGGCATGACCGACGCCCACCTGCTAGTCGAACGGCTGATTGAAGGGATGTAAGAGGCCAGATATCTGGGCTCAGGTTCTTCGAGGACGGGAGCGTGAAGAGATGGCTTTTGAGGCTGAGAGAGATTGACGATGGGGGTGCCAATGAGTGACGACTTTAGCTTCGCCATAAAGATACCCTGCGACGAGGATGGGTTCGTTCTGCTGCAATGCCCGCAATGCGGCGAGTTCTTCAAGCTGAGACCGAATGATTACGAGTCGGATGACGGTTTAGAGGCCTGCTGTCCAGCCTGTGGCATCGTGTCCGACAGTTATCTAACCGAGGACGTCGTCGATCTTGCGATGACTATCGCGAAGAACAAGGCTTTCGAGGCGATTCACAAGGAGATGAAGAAGCTCGAACGGCAGACCAAGGGCAAAGCAGTGTCGTTCAAGGCGGGCAGACCACCTAGACCTGATGACGAGCCTGTCTTGCAGCCTTCTATAGATGCGCTTGCCATTACGACCTGCAGGCACTGCGGAATGCAGTCGAAAGTGTCACGCCTTCTTTCAATGTCGATGTACGTGTGTCCGTTATGCGGGGTGAGCAATTTAATGATCGATAAGACCGATTTCAAAAAGACCCTATATCGCTTCAACCATGAAGCTAGCATCCTCTTGCGCTCGAACTGGGAAGAGTCGCCTGCTCCCTTCAAGCGGTTCCTTGACCGCATTGAAGGCGAGCCAGTTATCAAGGAATACCTCGATAACTGTGTCAACAACCATACGCCTGAGGGTTTCGATGCTGACGAAGACGTTCGGGAGATAGCGGCGCAACCTGGGGTAACCTTCAACAATTTCAGTACAATACCCGAGGAAGAGAGCGCAGAGGTCTACCTCATCCTCAAGGCGATGATTGCGCAGGACATTCATGGTAGAAGCTACTTCTATTACACCTTCGCGAGTGGAAACAAGTATCCCGACATGTACAAGGGTTTCTTGGACAAGATCGTGCGGCGCCTTATCGCGAACATAACTGAGCACTTGACCATGATTGGAATAGAAATGGGACTCGACAACAGCGACTCCGTCACCAACAATATCGGCTCTGTTCAGAACTTGCAGATGAATCAGGCGGCTGGTGGCTCGACCATCAATGCCACTCAAAACAATGGCATAAACGAAGCCCAGCTGAGAGATTTGCTCAACGCAATACTCACTGCTGCCGAGGATGAGATAGAGGACACGGAAAGCGTCGAAGACGTGCGCGATAGCGTAGAGATCATTCGGGTGCAGATGGAGAGCGGCGAGCCGAAACGTGGTGTGCTCAAAGGCGCGCTTAGCGTTCTGCATGGAGTTAACGGTGGCGTGCAATTTGTTGCAGCGCTCGCGCAGATTATCGAATTCATTAACATGAGCGGCTTCCAATTCCCTCTGCCTGGCTAAAGACTGCGGCCTCAACATAGTCGTCACCTTGTGACACGCTGCGACGATGCCCGTACCAGTTTGGTGCGAGCATCCTTATGTTTGCCCGCCGATCTCGAGAGGATAATATCGGGTGGCTTGCAAAACTGCCTCCGGGTCAACGTGGTTGAGCGTCGCTTAGCAGCCCTCAGAAGCGGGCTCCACCTTTTCGGGATAATCCGAATCGGTTTGCGCAGGTAAACAGGCAGAAAAGAGCCTCGGGAAAACCTCGTTTCCGGGGGCTCGCGCCCTTCGTTATTCCTCGAAGTCGCCGGTGGTTGTGTTCATCGTCAGGTACCGTCGTTGACCGTTAGTTGCTAAAATAATCCCGGTCAAACAGCATTTTTTGGTCAGAGCCTTATTCCCACTCAATAATTAAAAACTCTCTCCAGTTTGCTCCAGTTTGTCTCAGTTTGTTCCAGTCAACCCTATTTACATCCAGTCTCAAAAATTGACGTTTGGGCATGCGGTCAAATTTGGGTCACGGTTTTTCGGACCAACTGAGTCATTCTCTGGGGTCACGTTGGATCACGGCCTAACCGGAGATCCAATCGGAAAGAAGCGCTGCGGTCTCGTTGTTGGCGGAGTAGTGCATCCAGCGGCCATCCTTTCGACAGCTGACCAGCCCGGCGGCGCAGAGTTGCTTCACATGGTGGGAAAGGGTGGGCTGGGTGATGTCCATCTGCTCAAGGATGTTGCACGCGCAGATATCGTCCTTGTCCTTGATGGCCTGGTAGATGCGCAGGCGCGTGGGGTCGCCCAGCGCCTTGAACGCCGCCGCGAGGCTCTCGTTGTCCATGGTTTCCTCCTGTCTGTCTGGCAGCTTCAGTATATCACGCAAATTTATATATTGACATGCGTCTATGTGTCTCCTATATTGCCCTCATATATAGATATATATTGATACGTCAATATGGAAGGAGCGCCAATGGAATCCATCGGAATGTTCATCTTGGACCAGGTGCTGAAGATGCAGTGGCTGAGCGAACTGATCGCCGCCTTGTTGGGCGCGCTCGGCATTGACACAGCGGGCCAGTGGGGCGGCACGCTCCACTTCTTCATCTATGACACGGTGAAGATCGTCATCCTGCTGTGCGTGCTCATCTTCGTCATCAGCTACATCCAGAGCCACTTCCCGCCGGAGCGCAGCCGCAAGATAATGGGCCGTTTCAAGGGTGTCTGGGGCAACGTGGTGGGAGCGCTGTTGGGAACGGTGACGCCGTTTTGCAGCTGCAGCTCCATCCCGCTGTTCATCGGGTTCACCCGCGCGGGCCTGCCGCTGGGCGTCACGTTCAGCTTCCTCATCAGCTCGCCCATGGTGGACCTGGGCAGCCTGGTGCTGATCATGAGCATCTTCGGTCCGGGTGTGGCCGTGGCCTACACGGTGGTGGGCCTGCTCATCGCCATCGCCGGCGGCGCCATCATCCAGAAAATGGGCATGGAGGGACACCTGGTCGACTTCGTGCGCGGCGACGCGCCGGCGGACGCCGAGCTTTTGTCCATGACCGTGGCCAAGCGCCTGGCCTACGCCCGCAAGGAGACCTGGGGCACGTTCAAGAAGGTGTTCCCGTACATCCTGCTGGGCGTGGGAATCGGCGCCTTCATCCACAACTGGATCCCCGCCGAGTGGATCGAGCTGGTCCTGGGCGACGGCAACCCCTTCGCCGTGGTGCTGGCCACCCTCGTCGGCGCGCCCATCTACGCCGACACCTTCGGCGCCATCCCCATCGCCGAGGCCCTGTACTATAAGGGCACGGGCCTGGGCACGGTGCTGGCCTTCATGATGAGCGTCACCACGCTGTCCATCCCCAGCCTGACCATGCTCTCCCGCGTCATCAAGCCCAGGCTGATGGTGACGTTCGTGGGGCTGTGCATCGTCGGCATGTGCATAAGCGGCTACGTGTTCAACTTCCTGCAGCCGCTGTTCTAACCAGTTAGGAGCCCGCACGGTGCGGGCGCGTCGAAAGGAGAAATTGTCATGGGATTGTTCGGGTTCGGAAAGAAGAAGGAAGAGAAGGCGGCCGCCCCCTGCGCATGCGGCGAGGACGCCCCTCAGATGAAGGCGGAGCCCTGCGGCTGCGGAGGCGCCCGCCAGGTGAAGGTGCTGGGAGCCGGCTGCAAGAAGTGCCACGAGCTCAGCGAGAACGCCCAAGCGGCCATCGCCGAGCTGGGGCTCGAGGCGGAGCTTGAGTACATCACCGACATGGACCGCGTCATGGGCTACGGCGCCATGAGCCTGCCAGCGCTGGTCGTCGACGGCAAGGTCGTGTCCGCTGGCATGGTGCTCACGCCGGCGGAAGTCGCAGCGTACTTGAGGTAGGAGGAATCATGGAGATCAGATCGACCCGAAGCAACGCCATCCTGTTCTGGGAGGTCGCAGACGGCGATACCGTGGAGGCCGGGCAAGTAGTTGCTTCCCTCGAGCAGGGCAAGGGCACGATGGAGGTCGTGGCACCGTGCGCTGGAAAGATCGAAATTGCCTGCAAGGGCGGCATGGTGTCTGAGGGCCAGCTCCTGGCGACGGTGGACTGATGCTGAACGTCGTGAAGAGCCCCTACCGCACCGCTTACGAGAACCTCGCCTTCGAGCAGGAGCTTCTTCGCACGGGCACGCCCTTCCTTTTCACCCACCGGGACGCCCCCTGCGTCTCGGTGGGCTTCAACCAAGACATTGAAGCGGAAGTCGACGCCGCACTTGCTAAGGAGCTGGGCGTCGACATCGTCCGGAGGCAAAGCGGCGGCGGGGCGGTCTACCGCGACGAGGGGTGCGTGGCATTCTCGATGGCGGTGCCGCGTGATTTACTTCCGCGCGCCATGGAGGTTCCCGAGCGGGCCCTGATGGCCCTGGGCGCGCCGGCCGTCCGAAACGACCGCAACGACGTCTACGTCGCCGGTCGCAAGGTATGCGGATGCGCATGGCAAGACGCTGGCGACCTGGTCGTGTTCCACGGCAGCGTGTTGTTCGATGTGGACCTGGACGCGATGGATCGCCTGCTTGCCCTCGGCAAGAGGAAGTACTGCGGCACCGCCATGAGGTCTGTTTTCGCCCGCGTGAGGAACATCAAGGATTTGGTTCCGCAGATGACAGCTGACGAGTTCCAGGGAGCACTCGAGAGAGCGCTCCTCGCCTCCGTTTCCTTGGGTGCGATGTGATTTCCGCCGGTCTCTTTCACGTGTGCCTCCGTCAGCTCCCTGACCGTGAGAAGTCTAGGGATGCGATCGCAATAAGAAAACCCCAGTTAAACTGGGCTTTCTTATTGCGCAAAGCCTATACGGGCAACTTTCACTCTATAGTTAAAAACTTTCTCCAGTTTGTTCCAGTTTGTCCCAGTTTGTTCAGTCAACCCTATTTACATCCAGTCTCAAAAACTGTCGAGAATCCATGGGGTCAAATCTGGGTCACGGTTTTTCGGACCAACTGGGCCATTCTCTGGGGTCACGCTAGGTCACAAAGCGCATACGCTTCGACTAAAGCATTTCCTTCTTCTGGATATGCTTCAGGTGGTTCTTCCTGAATGCGGGGTAGTTGGTGCCGAACACCTTCGCGTCCGTCTCCGTCAGCTCGCTTCTCTGGAACTTGATGTCGGTGAGCTTCAGGGTGCAGATGCAGTCCGCAACCCGGGAAAGCCTGTACTCCCTGGCGCTCGCCATCCCGTACAGGACCGCGTCCTTGGAGAGAATGAAGCCCAGCGCGCTGTGGAGGGCGGCGGTCACCATCCGCTGTCCGTTGTCGTAGTAGATCTTCACACGGTCGAAGTTCTGGAAGTACTCGAGGTTGTCGGTGAGGAAGACGACGAGGTCGCGCTTGAACCTTGCGGTGAAAAGCTCCGGCTCCTCGACCTCGCTCCTCTTGTAGGCAAACGACTTGCAGCGGAACGGCGCACGGCGGCAGAACGACTCGAAGCTGGCAAGCATCTTCTTCCGAGTTTCCATCTCAAGGTCCCTGTAAGACTCCTTGCCGTACATCAGGGGAGATGCATGGAACGGGAGATTCGGCAGACCCTTCCTCGCGAGGTCTTCCTCCATGGCAAAGATGTAGCCGTCGAGCACCTCGTCCTGCTAATGGAACACCAGGGACACGATGCAGTAGGCCGAATGGCCATTTTGGCTGCCCGACTCGTCGACGAATATGCTCAGCTCCCTGGCTATGAGAAACCTCCTAAAACGAAAAGTGCCGGGGGACACCCCCGGCCACTTGGTAGAAGCAAATGCCTCCGATGAATTTATACCACGAACAAGGAGGCGCTTCAAGAAAGGAGATTTCATGGGTGCATACAAGGACGAGAAGAGGGGCACGTGGTACGTGAGCCTCAGGTACAGAGACTGGCGGGGCGAAAGCAGGAAGAAGATGAAGAGGGGCTTCGCTACAAAGCGCGAGGCGCTGGCGTGGGAGAAGTCGTTCAACCACCGCATGGTCGGCGTGGCGTCGATGCCGCTCGAGGACGCCTGCGAGCTCTACCTTGAAGAGATTGTGCCCAGGCTCAGGCCAGGAACGGTGCAGGGGAAGCGCTGCATGTTCGAGCAGCGAATCGTCCCGTTCTTCAAAGGGGTCTCCGTTGGCGACGTCAACGCGCTGGCGGTGATGGAATGGGGAACATGGCTCATGTCCTTGCGGACAAAGGACGGAAAGCCCTATTCGACGGCGTACCTGAACACGCTGACCTCACAGCTTTCCGCCATGTTCAACCACATGATCAGGTGCCACGCCCTTGCAACGGGAAACCCAGTGCTTGTCGCAGGTGCGCCGGAGGGACGCGAGACCGAGCCCAGGTCGGTTTGGACCGCTGACGAGTACCTCAGGTTCTCGAACATGGTGGCAGACCGCCCGCACCTTCATCTGGCATTCGAGTTGCTGTTCTGGTGCGGCTTGAGGAGGGGGTGAGATGTTGGCGCTCACCTACGAGGACTTCGACCTGGACAAGGGCACCGTTAGGGTTACCAAGAGCCTGTCCAGAATCGGCGGAAGGGATGTGGTCGGCCCGCCGAAGACAAGGCAGTCGTACCGCGTCGTCACCATGCCCGGCTTCCTTACGGATGAAGTCGGGGACTACTTTTCGTGGAACGAGGGGTCGAATCCTACGGACAGTGTGCTGCCGAAAGTCACCGCAAGCACATTGGGTAAGGCCTTGGCGCGCGGTGCGAGGGGTGCGGGCTTGCGGCGAATCCGCGTCCACGACCTGAGGCACAACCATGCCTCAATGCTCATCGAGAAGGGCTTCAGCGTCCCAGCGATCGCGGCCAGGCTCGGACACTCGGGTCAGGAGATAACTCATAGGTACATGCACCCTTACTCCGATTCAGACTCCAAGATCGCCTTGGCCTTGGACGGGAAGCTGTAGGTGTAGGCGATGACGTTCAAGGGAAGAAGGCGTATGAGGACCGTGGCGTTCAGAGTCGACGAGGTGACCTTTGCCAAGATCGACGTGCTCAGCGGGCTCTCCGGACTGAGCAAGCAGGACTACATGGAGGCGCGGGTGCTTGACGAGAGCGTCGTCGTGGTTCCGAGCTCAAGAGTGGCGAAGATGCTGTTGGAATATGCCCAGGAGGTCTATAGGGAGCTGCTCCGTGCAAGGCGCGAGGGCAGGGCGCTTGACGAGGATTTCGCATGGTCGCTGCTCACCTTGTCGGAATTCCTATCGGGTTTCGGAGATGGCTCAATGCGCGATATCGACGTCGAAATAGCCTCATGGGAGCGAGCAATGTGACTTCATGGCGACTTCACGGGCTGACCTGCGATTATCGTAAAAACCAGCGCGTATTGACGGCACTTCCAGCCTTCTTGGCAACTATTCGTGGTGAGTAGTTGCGGGTGGCTTGCACCTTAGTTGAGTAAACGCAAAACCGCAGGTCAAAGCCTATTTTTGAAATCCCGTGAAGTCATGAAAAAGGCCCGTGATGCCGATTTGAAGCTTGTAAAATGTTCAAATCTTTGTCACGGGCCGATTGTTCAACCAGCTAGAAATAAGTAAAACCGCAGGTCAGAGGCTGTTTTTCATAACCTGTAAACCACTATGGCCTTACTCCCACTCGATGGATTCAGCTCTGCCGTCCCGTCATTCCAGTTGCACCCAGTTTTCGGTTCCGTCTCGAGCCGAGTGCCGCCAGGTAACGCCATGTCGTGCTTCGTTGGCCTCGGGGACAAAAGCTGGGACAGCTTCAAAAACTTTTTTCAAACTCAGGACGTTGAGTTTTCGTTTTTGTCCCAAAGGGCGCGGCGGGCCGCCTTTGGAGGCTCGACAGCGCCGAAAACGCCCGTTTCGAAACTCAACCGCCCTTTAGCGCGCAAGCCGCCAGCTGCAATCGTAAGTGAATCAACGGGGGTGGCTTGGACGCCGTTCGCAAAACCGCAGGTCGCATGTCTTCGCCATCGGTAGGCAAAGTGAGTAGTCTCAGGTGGCTTTCCCATAAGTTGACGAACGGGCTTTGAGATTCCGCTGACGTCCGGAAACGCTTCGAGCTCCCTTGAATTCTCAGACAGTACATGATA
>NZ_QSPM01000021.1:0-6688 GCF_003466445.1 Collinsella sp. TM05-38
CATGTATGTCAATCCTGGTCTAACAGAGCCAAAGAAAAAGCCTCCGCAGGTTTCCCCGCGGAGGCTTTCGTGACAAAGATTACTCGTCGACGTCAGTATTGCCGTCGGCCTTCTTTGCGTCAGCAGTCTCGACATCGTCAGCATCCTCAGATGCGACGTCGGCATCCTCCTGCATGGCCGCCTGCGCAAATGCCGCGGCATCGGCCGCCAGCTCCTCCTCGCTCATACGAGGCGCACGCTTCTTGGTCGGCATGCCGGCCGCCTTGGCATTGCGCTCCTCCTTGGCTGCCAGGATATCGCCCTCGCGCTCAAGGTAGGCATCCCACTCGTTGTCGAGCAGGGCGTTCACGGCGTCGCCTTCGACGGTTTCGCGCTCAAGCAGCACCTTCGCCATCAGGTCAAGCTGATCGCGACGAGCATCCAAAATCTCGACCGCACGACGATGGGCCTCACGCATAATGCGCTGGACCTCAATGTCGATGCGACGCGCCGTCTCCTCGGAGTAATCCTGGTGATCGGCGTAATCGCGGCCCAGGAACACCTGATGCTGCGCCTCGCCAAACACCTGCGTGCCCAGCTCCTCGCTCATGCCCAGACGCGTGACCATCTCGCGCGCCATCTTGGTCGCGCGCTCCAGATCGTTGCTCGCGCCCGACGTGATGTCGTCGCACATGAGCTCCTCGGCAACGCGACCGCCCAAGAACACGGCAAGCTCGTCGAGCATCTCGTTCTTGGTCTTGAGGAAGTGGTCCTCCTGCGGAAGCTGCAGCGTGTAGCCCAGGGCCTGGCCGCGACTGACAATCGAGATTTTGTGGACCGGATCGGAGTGCTCCAGGATGTGACCAACCAGGGCGTGACCGCTCTCGTGGTAGGCGATCGTGGTGCGCTCGGCCTCGGTCATCACGCGACCCTTGCGCTGCGGACCGGCAATCACGCGCTCCATCGATTCCTCGACCTCGTCCATCGAGATCACGGAACGATGGCGGCGGGCAGCCAGCAGCGCAGACTCGTTGAGCAGATTTGCCAGATCGGCACCGGTAAAGCCAACGGTCATCTGGGCGAGTTTCTCAAACTTCACGTCCTCGTCCATCGGCTTGTTCTCGGCATGCACGCGCAAGATCTGCTCGCGGCCCTTCACATCCGGACGGTCGACCGTGACCTGACGGTCAAAACGACCGGGACGCAGCAGCGCCGGATCCAGAATGTCGGGGCGGTTGGTGGCGGCGATCAGGATGACCGACTCGCTCTCCTCAAAACCGTCCATCTCGACCAGCAGCTGGTTGAGCGTCTGCTCGCGCTCGTCGTGACCGCCGCCCAAGCCGGCTCCGCGCTGACGTCCCACGGCATCGATCTCATCGATGAAGATGATCGACGGGGCCTGGGACTTGGCCTCCTTAAAGAGGTCGCGCACGCGGCTGGCGCCGACGCCCACGAACATCTCGACAAAGTCGGAACCCGAGATGCTAAAGAACGGCACGCCCGCCTCGCCGGCAACGGCCTTGGCCAGCAGGGTCTTACCAGTACCCGGAGGGCCAACCAGCAACACGCCGCGCGGAATCTTGGCGCCCAGCTTTCGATAGCGATCCGGATCGCTCAAAAAGTCGCGAATCTCCTCGAGCTCCTCGACCGCCTCGTCCACACCGGCAACATCCTCAAACTTGACCTTGGGGCGCGTTGCCTCGTTGGTCTTGGCGTTGGTCTTGCCAAACTGCATGTTCCTGTTGTTGGCGCCCATCATCTGGCGCATAAAGTAGAACATGATGGCGATCAGGGCGATCGTCGGCAGCGCGCTCATCGCCAGGTCGCCCCAAAAATCGGGGTCATTGGTGTTGACGATGTACTTGGTATCGGGGTGCTCCGCCATAAGCTCGGCAAGAGAATCGGAGCCGACATAGGTCGAGGAGAAGCTCTTGAGCTCGCTCGTGTCGCCCTTGTCCTTTTTTGTCTTCCAGTAATGACCCGCCACGCTTCCGTCTTGAACCGTATAGGTCAAATCTTCGACGCGATCCTGCTTAATGGCGTTGACCATCTCGCTCGTCGCGAGCTTTACGGTATTGCTGGAATTGGCAAAGCCGGAGCCCATGTTAAAGAAGGCGTAGCCCAGAAGCGCGCAAGCCAAAATAAAATACAGCCAGCCCGTACGCGTGGGCTTCTTGCCTCCGGGCATCCCCGGGATCTTAGGCTCCCGGGGAGTCTGGGAATTGTTATCGTTACGGTCGTCGGGCATCTTACGAATAAACCTCCGGTTTCAAAATGCCCAGATACGGAAGGTTACGATAGCGCTCGGCATAGTCGAGGCCGTAGCCCACCACAAAGGCATCGGGGCAATGGGTTCCAACATACTTGGGCGTGACGGCCGAGGCACGGTCCTCAACGTCCTTCCACAGGAAGGCGGCGACCTCCAGAGAAGCGGGCTTGCGGCTCTCGAGGTTCTTCATCAGATACTTGAGCGTCAGGCCCGAGTCCAGAATGTCCTCGACGATCAGCACGTCGCGGCCACGGATGTCGATATCCAGGTCCTTGATGATACGCACGATGCCGGAGGACTTCACGCCGTCGCCGTAGCTCGAAACAGCCATGAAATCGATGTTGGTCGGCAGCTCGATCTTGCGCATCAGGTCGCCCATAAAGACCACGGCGCCGCGTAGGACCGCGATCAGCACCAGATCCTTACCCACGTAGTCGCGAGTAATCTGCTCGCCTAGGCGAGAAACGATACCGTCGATATCCTCCTGCGTAAACAGAACCTTCTCGATATCCGGATGTTGAGAAGCCATGACAACCCTTTCTTGTGCTTATCGCCCACACACCGCCGTATGGACGCGAACTACACATTCTAGCAGCGCACGGGGTATATTTACCAGCCCGTGCGCCATCAGCGCGGGAATACCGTCAACGTCGCACAGAATAGTAGGCGCAAGGCGCTATTCCGCATCGACTACGCGGAGCAGATATGCCACGCGCGTTGCGGCCGTGCATTTAAAACGCTCGTCGGCCCGAACGCCCGCAACCCACACCACGGCTCCCCCCGGAGCCGTTCTTACCACGGGCACGCCAGAGCGTTCGGAAACGGGAATGCGCGCCTCGTTGAGCAGGTCGGACACTTTCTTGCTTCGACCACTCATTCCCAGCGGGCACATCACATCCCCCGGCACAGGGTTATCCACCCACAAGCGCGCCGATCGAGCCTCAGCGGGAATCTCTCCGCACGAGCCAGCGAGCATCCGATCGCTATCGCGGTCGGCAAAGCCCAAGGCCGCCGCATCCACGATAGCGGCCACCTCTCCGGCAGCCACAAGCTCGCGGGCTCGATGCACGACATCGTATCCCGGCTCAACGGCCATCGGCTCGGCCACCAGCATACGCCCCGCCCCCAAAGACAGGCGCCCGGGAACGGAGATCCAGTCGGCAACTAAGCCCTCGCGCGCCACCGGGGCCTTGAGTGCCAGCATTCCAAACTCCACGCGCGCATCAATTCCCGCCGGGAGTGTGACCGAGCCCGCACCCTCGGCAACACAGGCGAGCACGCGCTCCACATGCCGCATCTCCGGCCGAGCATCGGGGTCGATGCGCTTAATTGCCAGTCGTACGATGCGCCGGGCAATCACCACCTCGGCCGCGGCAAGGCGGCGCGCGTCGAGGACCAGCGCACCCGCCACTTCCTTGCGCAGGCAGCTTCGAAACGCCTGAGCCGAAAGCTGAGACAAAAACGCATCCTCGTCGCCCAGGATCTCGCAAGCGGCACCAATCGTCTTGCAGACGTTCGCGTTGCGCTGTGCCACCACCGGCATCACCCGGTGGCGCACATAGTTGCGCAGGTACGAAACGTCCTCGTTGCTCTCATCCTCCCGCCACAGCTGGCCATGCACCTGCAGATAGTTCACGAGCTCATCATGCGTGAGGTCGAGCAAGGGGCGTACCACGATGTTCCGACGGCGTGGAATGCTCGATAGACCAGCGGGCCCCGACCCCTTAATCGCATTCATCAAAAACGTTTCCGCGCGGTCCGATGAGGTGTGCGCCGTACAGATGCGGGCCGCCGTCCGCGGTGCGCCCGTCTGGGCGCAGAGCTCACGAACGTATCTCCGTGCCGCGGCATAGCGTACCTCGCGGGCAGCCGCCTCGATATTGCCCGATTCATCATCAAAATAGGCATGCTCAACACACAGCGGCAAGCCATATTGCGCGCAGAGCTCGCGCACAAAGGCCTCGTCGCCATCGGACGCCTCACCACGCAGGTGATGATTTACATGCAGTACGTGCAGACGCTCGCGCGCAATGGAAGCGACGCCGCGCCCGTCCATGATATCCAACTTTGATGTGCATGCCATAAGAAGCAAGGCCGTCGAGTCCGCACCACCTGATACCATGAGCACCACAGGAGCAGCCGTCTGCCGCGTCGCCAGGGCGTAATCATCCGCCCTCGACGCAGCATGATGTCCATAGTGCTGAGATACCGTTGGCATTCGCTTCCTCCTCTATTCGTCCGCACCCATTGTATCCTTTGGAATCTTATGTCTCGCCTGCACCTTCATATCCTCGGCAGCGGCTCAAAAGGCAACTGCGCGCTCATCGAGGGGCCGCAAGGTCTCATCATGATCGATGATGGCCTGTCCCGCCGCGAGACACTTAAACGCATGGCGGAGCTCGGCCTCTCGGCAGACGACGTTGCCGCGCTTGTAATTACCCATGAGCACACCGACCACATCAAAGGGCTCGATGTATGGTGCAAGCACTGGCATGGTCCCCTCTTTGCCAGCAGGGGCACGCTTTCGTGCAAAGAAACCCTCGCACATCTACCCGTAGAGGAATTTGACCCCGGCGACACGCTTTCCATTGCCGGCATCCGCGTGCGAACCTACCCAACATCGCATGATGTCATCAATCCTGTCGGTTATCGATTCGACACTTTCGATGACTCCATTGGCTTTGCCACCGACACCGGAGAGCTAACCAAACAAGCTATAGACACCCTCGAAGACTGCCGAGTTCTTGCACTCGAGAGCAACCACGATGTGGCCATGCTGCGCCAAGGGGATTACCCCCGCTTCCTCCAAGAGCGAATTTTATCTGCAAAAGGCCATCTCTCTAACGACCAAGCCGCCGACGCAGCGCGTGGGCTCGTCACCGATCGCACCGAACAGCTCATTGCGATGCATATCAGCCAAGATAACAATCGCCCGAGCCTTACCGTCAAAAGCTATGCCAAAGCTCTAGCCGCAACCCTGGATGACGAGGTCGGCAGTTCCGCCACCCTTCTCCAAGGATCGCGAAAACTCTCGATACGCCCCGCAAGCCAGCATCGACCAGCAACCATTCAATAGTCTGTCCTAGACAGCAAAAGGGGCCGGGAATCGCTTCCCAGCCCCTTTTGTTGTCTTTTAATAGCGCGGAGCACCAACGAAGTTAGTCGATGGAGATCTTCGTAACGTTCTTCTTCTCGACGATCTTGGGAACCGTTACGGTCAGGATGCCGTCAGCATACTTAGCCGAGAGGCCCTCGCTCGAAGCGTCCTTGAGATACACGCCACGCGTCGCGCTGTACGAGCTGAACTCCTTCTGCAGGAAGTTCTTGCCCTCGTTCTCCTCGTCCTCCACAACGTTCACGCTAATGGACAGACGGCCTTCATTAAGCTCAACATCGATGTCATCCTTAGCCACGCCGGTCAGATACGCCTTGACCTCATAACCATCGCCCTTGTCCTCGACATCAACGGGGAACGCCTTGGAAGCAATCGAGTTGTTTGCAAGGTCGGTCATATCATCAAACAGATCGAACAGCGAGCTAGCAGAAGGACGAACGCCAAAAACCGAACGATAAGGAACCATGCTTGCCATGTTTACCACTCCTTTTAGGACTGCCGAGCCATCTTCTAGGTGACTGGGACTTCTTTTGACGCTCTTATATATGCCCACACAGTGCTTAGATATACATCGACTTAAAGTTTTTTGAGTCCAGTACTATAAGCATATCTAAGTGTGTATGACTCAAGTTTTAGTAAGGTTAAGGTTCTTTGAACCAGAGCTTAAATAACGAGTATGTTCGCAGCTACAAATAACAAGGGGCTTACAATGAGCGCGTACACGTTGTTGGTAACGAGCTAAAGGGCATCATGGACGATCAAAAACAGGAAAACACGCTTATGCCGGAGCAGGACGAAGTGTCCAGCCCGCAACCGATTCGATTCCACCGCCCCCACATCTCGCAAGAGCCCATCAATGATCCAGGACCGGAATATGTGACAAGAAACCGATATCAAACACTCGAAGATGCGCAAACGGGACGCAAGCATATGGGCGTGGCCTCGGGTGACCCTGTGTATCTGAAAGACGCACCATTATCTAAAAACAGCGCAGATAGGGATGAGCCGATGAAAGCATCCGCCGCTCATCGACAAAGAGGGCCGCGACCCAAGCAAACCTTGACGAACTCGGCTCGCTATCTAGAAACGCCAAAACAGGGCAAATCAATCTTCGTTTCGTCAAGTAAACGACGCAAGCAACATCGACTGGCAATCCTGCTTTTGATCATTACAGCCATAGCAGTTGCCCTTGTTATTCGTTTTATTTTCTTTAAATAAAAGCTCAATACCAAAAAAGAATTAAATCGTCTGGCGTAAATGAGTCATTTATGCCCCGTAAACGCAAAAAAGGGGGAGGCCGCGAGGCCTCCCCCTTCTCCATTTCC
>NZ_QSPM01000022.1:0-1558 GCF_003466445.1 Collinsella sp. TM05-38
CCCCGGCTAAAGCCCCGACGGGAGGGGATGGCTCCGCGGCCCATCAGGTAGACGGCGGGGTGACGGCCCACCGTGCCGACAACGGGTAGCCGGGTTGAGAGACCGACCGGCCAGATTGGGACTGAGACACGGCCCAGACTCCTACGGGAGGCAGCAGTGGGGAATCTTGCGCAATGGGGGGAACCCTGACGCAGCGACGCCGCGTGCGGGACGGAGGCCTTCGGGTCGTAAACCGCTTTCAGCAGGGAAGAGAAGAGACTGTACCTGCAGAAGAAGCCCCGGCTAACTACGTGCCAGCAGCCGCGGTAATACGTAGGGGGCGAGCGTTATCCGGATTCATTGGGCGTAAAGCGCGCGTAGGCGGCCCGGCAGGCCGGGGGTCGAAGCGGGGGGCTCAACCCCCCGAAGCCCCCGGAACCTCCGCGGCTTGGGTCCGGTAGGGGAGGGTGGAACACCCGGTGTAGCGGTGGAATGCGCAGATATCGGGTGGAACACCGGTGGCGAAGGCGGCCCTCTGGGCCGAGACCGACGCTGAGGCGCGAAAGCTGGGGGAGCGAACAGGATTAGATACCCTGGTAGTCCCAGCCGTAAACGATGGACGCTAGGTGTGGGGGGCGATCCCCCCGTGCCGCAGCCAACGCATTAAGCGTCCCGCCTGGGGAGTACGGCCGCAAGGCTAAAACTCAAAGGAATTGACGGGGGCCCGCACAAGCAGCGGAGCATGTGGCTTAATTCGAAGCAACGCGAAGAACCTTACCAGGGCTTGACATATGGGTGAAGCGGGGGAGACCCCGTGGCCGAGAGGAGCCCATACAGGTGGTGCATGGCTGTCGTCAGCTCGTGTCGTGAGATGTTGGGTTAAGTCCCGCAACGAGCGCAACCCCCGCCGCGTGTTGCCATCGGGTGATGCCGGGAACCCACGCGGGACCGCCGCCGTCAAGGCGGAGGAGGGCGGGGACGACGTCAAGTCATCATGCCCCTTATGCCCTGGGCTGCACACGTGCTACAATGGCCGGTACAGAGGGATGCCACCCCGCGAGGGGGAGCGGATCCCGGAAAGCCGGCCCCAGTTCGGATTGGGGGCTGCAACCCGCCCCCATGAAGTCGGAGTTGCTAGTAATCGCGGATCAGCATGCCGCGGTGAATGCGTTCCCGGGCCTTGTACACACCGCCCGTCACACCACCCGAGTCGTCTGCACCCGAAGTCGCCGGCCCAACCGTCTAGGGGGGAGGCGCCGAAGGTGTGGAGGGTGAGGGGGGTGAAGTCGTAACAAGGTAGCCGTACCGGAAGGTGCGGCTGGATCACCTCCTTTCTAGGGAGATTCATTCTTAGAGAGAAACACTTTAACTCGAATGGGGGGCAGGAGCCCGTCCGGTAGATGTCCGCCAGGATACGTCCCCGCAGCACCCGGTCCCCGGGGTCGCACCCGCGTACCTTGAGAGCCGCATAGCGATAGGAGAGAGATGGAAGATACTTCTTCCAGACTCGATTCTTTTCTGCGATTTATCAGAAGAATGATAGCAATCATTCATCCGATCCAAACAAGAAGAATTCACT
>NZ_QSPM01000022.1:1623-2127 GCF_003466445.1 Collinsella sp. TM05-38
AACACTTTAACTCGAATGGGGGGCAGGAGCCCGTCCGGTAGATGTCCGCCAGGATACGTCCCCGCAGCACCCGGTCCCCGGGGTCGCACCCGCGTACCTTGAGAGCCGCATAGCGATAGGAGAGAGATGGAAGATACTTCTTCCAGACTCGATTCTTTTCTGCGATTTATCAGACAGAATGATAGCAATCATTCATCCGATCCAAACAAGAAGAATTCACTTATAAATGAGTGAGGAGCATCTGATCGCGAGCACAGTGAAACACACTGTGCCGCGGTATGAGATACCCGAATTGCGACATACGAGCGCTATTCATGATATCGATTAATTAACTTTAGCGACACGTGGATATCCCGCGGGCCCGGGAGCGGTCCCGCAAGATACCACGGGCGCACGGCGGATGCCTTGGCACAGGGAGCCGATGAAGGACGCGGCAAGCTGCGATAATCCCCGGCGAGGAGCACACATCCTTCGACCCGGGGGTCTCCGAATGGGCGAACCCAT
>NZ_QSPM01000022.1:2342-2796 GCF_003466445.1 Collinsella sp. TM05-38
CCAATTCTTCCAGACTCGATTCTTTTCTGCGATTTATCAGACAGAATGATAGCAATCATTCATCCGATCCAAACAAGAAGAATTCACTTATCAAATGAGTGAGGAGCATCTGATCGCGAGCACAGTACAACACGCTGTGCCGCGGTATGAGATACCCGAATTGCGACATACGAGCGCTATTCATGATATCGATTAATTAACTTTAGCGACACGTGGATATCCCGCGGGCCCGGGAGCGGTCCCGCAAGATACCACGGGCGCACGGCGGATGCCTTGGCACAGGGAGCCGATGAAGGACGCGGCAAGCTGCGATAATCCCCGGCGAGGAGCACACATCCTTCGACCCGGGGGTCTCCGAATGGGCGAACCCATGCACAGCAGTGTGCATATCCCCGGCCCGAACACATAGGGCCGGGGAGGACAACCCGGGGAACTGAAACATCTAAGTACCCGG
>NZ_QSPM01000022.1:2891-3436 GCF_003466445.1 Collinsella sp. TM05-38
CCACAGCAGTGTGGATATCCCGACCCCGAACACATAGGGGCCGGGAGGACAACCCGGGGAACTGAAACATCTAAGTACCCGGAGGAGAGGAAATCAATCTCGAGACTCCCCGAGTAGCGGCGAGCGAAAGGGGACCGATGGCCAAACCGTCGAGCGGGGATACCCGGCAGGGGTTCCGCCGGCGGGGTTGCAGGGCCGCGCATCCGGGGGCTGCCGCCCCCGGGCGCAGGTCCGGCTGGGGAGCGGAACGGCATGGGAGGGCCGGCCGCAGCGGGTGACAGCCCCGTACGCGAACCCAGACCGGACGGCGCGACGCGGTCCCTGAGTAGGGCCGGGCACGTGAAACCCGGTCCGAACCTGGGTGGACCACCATCCAAGCCTGAGTACTACCCTGTGACCGATAGCGCACCAGTACCGTGAGGGAAAGGTGAAAAGCACCCCGGGAGGGGAGTGAAACAGTACCTGAAACCGTGCGCCCACGAGCAGTCGGAGCAACTTTTAGTTGTGACGGCGTGCCTTTTGTAGAATGAGCCAGCGAGTCGCTG
>NZ_QSPM01000022.1:3446-4485 GCF_003466445.1 Collinsella sp. TM05-38
CCCTTGTGGTGTGACGGCGTGCCTTTTGTAGAATGAGCCAGCGAGTCGCTGGCGCGGGGCGAGGTTAACCGGAAGGGAGCCGAAGCGAAAGCGAGCCTTAACAGGGCGACTTGAGTCCCGCGCCGCGGACGCGAAGCCGGGTGAGCTATCCGTGGGCAGGCTGAAGCGGGGGTAAGACCCCGTGGAGGGCCGAACGCACGTCGGTTGAAAACGGCGGCGATGACCTGCGGATAGGGGTGAAAGGCCAATCAAACCCGGAGATATCTCGTTCTCCCCGAAATAGCTTTAGGGCTAGCGTCGCGCGTTCACCGCCGGAGGTAGAGCACCGGATGGACGAGGGGGCTTCGCCGCCTACCGAATCCAACCGAACTCCGAATGCCGGCGGCCCAGAGCGCGGCAGTCAGAGCATGTGGGCTAAGCTGTGTGCTCGAGAGGGAAACAGCCCGGACCGCCCGCTAAGGTCCCCAAGTTCCAGCCGAGTGGCAAAGGATGTGCGTCCGCCCAGACAACCAGGATGTTGGCTTAGAAGCAGCCATGCATTCAAAGAGTGCGTAACAGCTCACTGGTCGAGTGGACATGCGCCGACAATACACGGGGCTAAGCTGGACACCGAAGCGGCGGGATTTTAATTCATTAGAATCGGTAGGGGAGCTCCCCAGGGGCGGGGAAGCCGCCGGGCGACCGGCGGTGGAGCGCATGGGAGTGAGAATGCTGGCATGAGTAGCGAGAGACGAGAGAGTAACTCGTCCGCCGTGAACCCGAGGTTTCCTGGGCAAGGCTAATCCTCCCAGGGTCAGTCGGGGGCTAAGGCGAGGCCGGGAGGCGTAGCCGACGCGCAGCAGGCAGACATTCCTGCACCGCGCACGCGGCGCTACGACCGACGGGGCGACGGATGGGGGTGGCTCGGCGGGGTTCTGGACGTCCCCGTGATGGAGCGCGGCCCGCGGACCAGGGAAATCCGGTCCGCAGGAGGGCGAGGCTCCGGACGAAGCGACTGAGCGAAGCGAGTGAGCCCGAGGTCCCTAGAAAAACCCCTAGG
>NZ_QSPM01000023.1:0-1997 GCF_003466445.1 Collinsella sp. TM05-38
CTAGGCTAGCCCCTTGTCACACAAACTACCGAAGCCTCTAAAAAAGCCGATAACACATAGGTTTTTTGACCTAATGCGTTATCGGCTCTGCGTCTATGCGTCTGGCACTTTTAATCATTTTTTTTGAATTTATTATATGTGTTAGCTAACTGTCCACAAGCCGCGTTAATCTCTCTGCCATGAGAAACTCTTATAGTAACTTCAAGTCCTGCTTGCTCTAATTGATGTTTGAATGCAACTATTTCCCGTTTCTGTGGTGCTTTAATTCTTGAATTGCTTGTTGGGTTGTATTGTAACACGTTAATCATAACTTTTTTGCCCCGAAACCATTTTGCAAGTTGTCTTACATCTGAGGGCCGGTCATTTATACCCGGTAAAAGCAAATACGCAAAGACAATTTTGCGATTATGCCTTTCAGAATAGGATAAGGCTTGCTTAACAACATCTTCAATAGCATATATGCGCATGTGAGGAATAATACGATTTCTTGCAGATTGTGTTGCTGCGTGTAAAGATATTGTCAACTGAATTTTAAGATGTTCCTCGCGCAATTTTTTTAATTGATCGACCGGACCAACTGTTGATATGGTAATGCCGTCGGTTGGAAAGTTGAGCCCATATCTATCTCGGAGAATATGGATTGCTTTTATCAAGTTGTCATAATTGAATAAAGGCTCTCCCATACCCATAAAAACGATACGGTTTACTTTTCGACGCAACAATATAATCTGTTGTACGATTTCTGACGATGTTAGATTACGAACAAAGCCATTTCGCCCGGACTCACAAAAAATACAACCAACAGGACAACCGACTTGTGTGCTCACGCAAACAGTTCCACCATCTCGCCGCTTGATAAAAACCGTTTCAATGTATTTGTTGTCTTTCAGTTCGTAAACATACTTTTCAGTATCACTGCTTTTGCAAATATTTTTTACCAACATTGATAGATTTTTTTGCGTGGTAATTGCTTATATAATTCTTCATATAAGGCTTTTGCTTCATTCTCGCCAATAACTTCCGACATTTCTTTGTAAGTAAATCCGTATGGATCATTCCGTACTTCCGCAGGCGTATATTTAGGTAAACGTTTCATTTTTATATCCTTTCTTCTAAATAATAAAAGTTTGTTTTTCTGTATTTTTGATTACAATCTCTAATTTTTCTACATCAATGATATGCGTCAATTTGCATTTAGGGCAGAAAAGAGGAAAATCTTTTAATACAGTATTATGAAATACTTGAACTCTCGTCTTTCCGTTACAAATCGGACATTTTATCCAATATTTTTTAAGCATTATATTTCACTCGTCCTTTTTACACAAAAAAATGGGCTCTTCGGTGGTTTCTGTGGGAGAGATTCCGGCATAGGCCCAGCTCAGCGGGCGAAAACAACGATCTGGAACTGAAACGGCCCCGGGAGGGGCCGTTTCCGCGTCATCCGCCTATGATTGCTAAGCCAAATTCAGACAACCGAAGAGGTGTGACGCATGAAGAGTCTACTACTTCTCGCCCTCGGTCTGGCCCGCACGGTCGTCCTGGGCGCGCGCATCGAGGCCGAGCGCATCGTCGTGAGCGTCCGGCCCTACAAGCGCGAGCAGCGCCGCTGCCCCGTATGCGGCAGGGCCTGCGACTTCTACGACATGGAGAACCGCGGGGCCCCCAGGCTGTGGAGGGCGATGGACCTGGCGCGCTCGGCCTGCTACCTGGAGTACGCGCCCTGCAGGGTGCGCTGCCCGGAGCACGGCGTGCGCACCGAGGCCGTCCCCTGGGCGCGGCACGGGGCGCGCTTCACGCGCGACTTCGAGGACTGGGTGGCGTGGCTGGCGGTCCGCTGCACCGCCTCGGCGGTCTCCGAGCTCGCCCGCGTCGAGTGGCACAGCGTGGGCGGCGTGTGCAGGCGCGTCTACGCCGAGCTGGAGGCCGCGCGCGGCGCCTCGAGGTTCGACGGCGTGCGCCGCATCGGCATCGACGAGACGTCGTACAAGAGGGGCCAC
>NZ_QSPM01000023.1:2016-2915 GCF_003466445.1 Collinsella sp. TM05-38
GTACGTCACGGTGGTCGTCGACCACGACCGCGGCTGCCTCATCTGGGCGCACGAGGGCACCGGCAAGGACGTGCTCAACCTGTTCCTCGACGAGCTCACGCGCGAGCAGAGGCGCGCCATAGAGGTGGTGACCGCCGACGGCGCGAGGTGGATAAGGCAGCTGGTCAAGCGCCGCTGCCCCAACGCGAGGTGGGTCATGGACCCCTTCCACGTGGTCCAGTGGATGAACGACGCGCTCGACGCCGTGCGCTGCGAGGAGTGGAACGCCGCCAGGGCCGCCGCCAGGGCCGCCAGGCCCAGGCCCGAGGGCAAGCGCGGCAGGCCTGCCAAAGGCGAGCTGCCGCCCGAGGAGGTCAGGGCGCTCGAGGAGGAGGCGGCCTCCATCAAGGGCAGCCGCTACGCGCTCGTGAAGAACCCCGAGGACCTCACCGACGGCCAGAGGGCGAGGCTCGAGGCGCTCAAGAAGAGGGCCGGCTCGCGGCTGGTCAGGGCCTGGGAGCTCAAGGAGGACCTGCGGGCCGTCTTCCGGGCAGCCGACGGCTCCGAGGCCGCCGAGCTGCTCGACGACTGGATGCACAGGGCCGCCTACTGCAAGATCGCCAAGGTCGTCGCCGTGGAGAAGAAGGTGCGCCGCCGGCGCGACGACATCATCGCCGCAGTCGAGCTCGGCATCAGCAACGGGCGCGTAGAGGCCATCAACAACAAGATCAAGGTGACGGTGAGGATGGGCTACGGCTTCCGCAACACCGACAACCTCGTGGCCCTGCTCATGCTCAGGTGCGGCGACTGCCAGCCCCAGCTCCCGGGTCGCCCGGTGAAGGCGAGGAAGAAGGGCGTGAAGGGAGCGAAGAGCGTTGCTGCCTAGGCTAGCCCCTTGTCACACAAACTACCGAAGCCTC
>NZ_QSPM01000024.1:0-2592 GCF_003466445.1 Collinsella sp. TM05-38
CGTGGGGACACATGTATGTCAATCCTGGTCTAACAGAGCCATTCTATACGCCTGCTGTGGCGGCAGGGGGACAGCGTCGCCGAGATCGCGCGCAAGACCGGCGTGAGCCGGGACACCGTCTACAAGTACCGCGACATGGACGACTTCAGCCCCGAGCCGCCCGCGAGGCGGGCGCAGGGCTCAATGCTCGACCCGTACAGGCCCCTGATCGAGTCCTGGCTCGACGACGACATGCGCAGCAGGCGCAAGCAGCGCCATACCGCAAAGCGCGTCCACGACAGGCTCGTCTCCGAGTGCGGCGCCGACGTCTCCGTCAGCACCGTGGAGCGGTGCGTCAGGGAGATTAGGGCCCGCCGCTCGGCGGAGGCGGCCGACGCCCAGTACCTCGACCTCGTCTGGGGCCCCGGCGAGGCGCAGGCCGACTTCGGCGAGGCCGACTTCTACGTGAGGGGGATGCGGACCACGCTGAGCTTCTTCGTGATGACGTTCCCGTACTCCAACGTCGGGCTGGCCCAGGTCTTCCCGGGCGAGACGTCGGAGTGCGTCTGCCAGGCCCTGCGCAACGTCTTCGAGCACGTCGGCGGCGTGCCGACCAAGATCGTCTTCGACAACGCGACCGGCGTCGGCCGCCGCGTCGGCGGCGGGGTCCGGACGACCGAGCTGTTCGCCGCCTGCAGCGCCCACTACGGCTTCCGCTTCAGGTTCTGCAACCCCCGCTCGGGCAACGAGAAGGGCAGCGTCGAGAACAAGGTGGGCTGCGTGCGCCGCAACCTCTTCGTCCCCGTCCCCCAGCTGTGGGACGCCGGCGCCTTCAACCGCAGGCTGCTCGAGCGCAGCCTCGCCATGTCCGACAAGCCCCACTGGATAAAGGGCGAGCGCGAGCTCGATCTCTTCGAGGCCGACAGGCTGGCGATGCTCGGGCTGCCGGCCAAGCCCCTCGACTGCGTCACCTACGTCTCTCGCACCGCCGACAAGAAGGGCAAGGTCTCGGTCGGCGAGAGGGGCCGCCACCTCTACTCCACGCACCCGTCGCTCTCGCGCCGCAGGCTCACGGTCGGCCTGCGGGCGACGACCGTGAGCGTCTACGACCCCGACAGCGGCGAGCTCGTCTGCGAGCACCCCAGGGCCTACGGCAGCGCCCCGACCGACACGTCCGACCCCGCCTCGCAGCTCGCCCTGCTGGCGTGGAACGCCGGCGGCTGGGAGAACAGCAGGGTGAGGGAGGCGCTCCCCGACGAGCTCAGGGAGCATATGGACTCACTGGACAGGGCGGGCCTGAAGGCCGAGCTGAGGGTGATGCGCGACCAGGCGGCCACCTCCGGATGGGAGGCCACGCTGCAGGCGGTGCGCCTCGCCTACGAGGCGACCGGCCGCATCGACGAGGCGTCGGTCGCCGTCAGCGCGGCGCGCGCCGCCACGGGGACCGTCACCTACGACGAGCCCGTGGACCTCGGCGTCTACGACGGCTTCATGGGGGTGGCGTAGATGGCCAGGGCCGCATGCCCCGACAGGCGCCTGCTCGAGTCCTCGCTGAGGGGCAAGGCGCGCTCGATGCTGTTCTCGAACAGCGTCGTCGACGAGTTCTGCGAGGAGGCGACGCTCCCCGAGATGAGGGCGGTCGAGGGCCTGCTGGCCAGGCAGATGGAGGTCAGGGCCGCCAACCAGCTGGAGAGGAGGATGCGCAGGGCGAGGTTCCCCGCGGCCAAGTCGCTCGACGGCTACGACTTCTCCCAGGTCTCGTTCCCCGACGGCTACGGGGAGGCCGACCTCAGGTCGCTCGCCTTCATCGACGCGTGCCAGGACTTCGTCTTCCACGGGAAGACGGGCAGGGGCAAGACCCACCTCGCCATCGCGGTCGGCGCCGCCGCCGTCAGGGCCGGCAAGTCCGTGAGGTTCTTCACCGTCGCGCAGCTCGTGATGCACCTGGCCGACGCGCGCGACCGCGGCAGGCTGCGCAGGGAGCTCGACGACCTGCTGTCGGCGGACCTGCTGGTACTCGACGAGCTCGGCTACGTGCCGCTCGACGTCGAGGGGGCGAGGCTGCTGTTCCAGGTCATGTCGGCCCCCGAGGGCACTCAGAGCCTCATAGTCACCACCAACATAGAGTTCAGCAGGTGGGGCACGGTGTTCGGCGACGACAAGATGGCCGCGGCCGTCGTGGACAGGCTCGTCTACACGGGCAGGCTGGTGGAGTTCAACGGCGCCAGCTACAGGATGGAGAACGCGCTGATGCTCGGGAAGGGTGAGGCCGAATGAGGTACGCCGCGGAGGACTGCCCGGCGGACAGGATGAAGGACCGCGACGCCGGCGCCTGGGACGCGCAGACGCTCTGCAGGCTCTTCCAGTGCCCGGGCTGCGGGCTGACGCCGGACCACCCGCTGATGACGGGCGAGCGGGGCGGGATGGAGGAGGTGCCCCCGGAGGACTGGGAGATACCGTTCTAGGCAGCGGGCGGACCGGCCGCGACGGAGCCGGCCCGCCCGGAGGCGGTCGGCATGAGGGTGTCGAAATTCGACAGACGTATTTGTCGATTTTTACTTGACGGAACACAAACGGCGAGCAGCGCTACCTCTGCCGGGGCTGCGGCAGGAC
>NZ_QSPM01000025.1:0-2382 GCF_003466445.1 Collinsella sp. TM05-38
AGATATATTGCCAGACCGGAGGGGCCCCGGGGGCGGGAATCTGGGCGTACACATTTCCTACACAGTTTGGGATTCTCAGCTGTATTTACCAGTAATATAGAGGGGACATCGTTTCCGAGATCCCCTCCTCCGTCTATCTATAGAAATAGGCTTTCAAAGCCTTAGGCCAATAGTTTGCGACCGGACTCCTCAATCGCGTCAAGTGCTGCATCAGCCTCGGCGGCATCCGCGCCCTTTGCGAAGATGTACAGCTTAATCTTGGGCTCGGTGCCGGAAGGACGAACAATACCCTTGTTACCACCCTCAAGATCGAACTCAATGACGTTAGCCTTCGGCAGGCCGTTCACGCAGGTATTGTAATCCACGACGGCCTCAATCTTGGAACCGGCGAGCTCCACGGGCGGGTTCTCGCGCAGACCAGCCATGATGCCGGCCATCTTTACCGCACCCTCAGCGCCCGGATAGCTCAGCGAAATCGTCTTGTTGTGATAGTAGCCATACTTCTCGTACAGATCGTGCATCGCATCGGCGAGGTTCTTGCCCTGGAGCTTGTAATACTGCGCCATCTGGCAAATCAGAAGCGAAGTGCTCACGGCGTCCTTGTCGCGCACGTGGTCGCCGGCCAGATAGCCGTAGCTCTCCTCAAAACCGAAGATAAAGCGATCGACCTCGCCAGCATCGGAAAGAGAAGTAATGATGTCGCCGATGTACTTGAAGCCCGTCAGGCAGCGGCGGAGCTCAAAACCGTACTCGTCGGCCAAAGCGTCAACCATGGCGGAAGAAACGATAGTAGTAACGGCAACCTTATTAGTGAGGTCCTCACCGCGGGCAGCACGGGTCTTGCAGATATAGTCGAGCAGCAGAACGCCCATCTCATTGCCGGTCAGCAGCAGATAGTCATCGCCATTCTTAACGGCAACGCCAACACGGTCGGCGTCAGGATCGGTTGCAAGCAGCAGATCGGGGTGAACCTGCTCGCACAGGTCGATGCCCTTCTGCATGGCCTGACGGATCTCGGGGTTAGGATACGGGCAGGTCGGGAAATCGCCGTTAGGCTCCTTCTGCTCGGGAACAACCGTGACATCGGTGATGCCAGCACGCTCGAGCACCGTCGTGACGGGAATGAGGCCGGTACCATTCAACGGCGTATAGACAAGCTTGAGCGGTGCGCCGGCAATCTCCTCGGCAGAAAGATTCGTAACGCCGCGCGCGAGTACGGCGTCGTAATAACGCTCGAGGCACGAATCATCGATCCATTTGACCAGACCCTGCTCAAGAGCCTCATCGAAGTCCATGGACTTCACTCCGGTGAACGTATCAGTCTCGGCGATGGCCTTAGAAATTGCATCGGCGGCCTCGCTGGTTATCTGGCAGCCGTCGGGGCCATAGGCCTTATAGCCGTTATACGGCGCCGGGTTATGACTAGCGGTCATGCAAATGCCACCGGAACACTTAAGATCACGAACAGCCCAGGAAAGCGTCGGCACAGGAGAAATCTTGGGATACACAAGGGCAGTCACACCGTTTGCTGCAAGAATGGCAGCCGTCGTCTTAACGAACAGCTCACCTTTATTGCGGCTATCGCGAGCGATGGCGACCGTCGGATGCTCGAAGGTCGCATTGAGGTAGTCAGCGAATCCCTGGGTCGCACGACCGACCGTATAGATATTCATACGGTTAGTGCCTGCACCGATAGTGCCGCGAAGACCAGCAGTGCCGAAGGCGAGATCCTGGAAGAAAGCGTCGGTGATGGCGTCCTCATCACCCTGCTCCTTCATCGTGTTGAGCTCAGCGAGGAGCTCCTCATCCTTGACATTGGCAATCCAAGTATCAAGCAGCTCATGAACATCTGCCATGTGAGTCCTTCCGTCACAATCAATAAAACGACCCGTGTGAAACAGGACAAGCGCGTCAGTGCGCTAAAGCAAATATTAGTCCATTGAGAACAGAGAACCGACCACAGAACGGTGAACGTCTATATTAAGCGGTGGATGATTAAATTGATTTAATTGCATAAGGAATGTTGCCCATTAACGCAAAAAAGGGGGAGGCCGCGAGGCCTCCCCCTTCTCATTTCGATGACGGCTCGGTGCCGTCCACCGGTCAGCGGCGCCCTGGCCTCCCACGGGCTGGCCCCGCAGTACTCTCGGCGCGATGGGGCTTAGCTTCCGGGTTCGGAACGGGACCGGGCGTGCCCCCCATGCTCTGGCCGCTGACCGGTGGGCGGCGCCCACCGTTCACGGTGTCCTGGGTCTCATCTACGTGCCCTGGGGGCCGCATGGCGCATAGGAGGAGTCGACTCGGGGGCATCCTCGTGCCCGGACCGCGCATGGAGCGCTGGGTCCCGCGGGCCGCGAGGTGCGGTTCCGGAAGAGCTCGGGC
>NZ_QSPM01000026.1:0-1894 GCF_003466445.1 Collinsella sp. TM05-38
TGCAGACCTTTCGTCATGGCCTCCTACCTTTCTTTCGGGCCCTTGTCAGGGCCGATTCGTTAGCGCCCCTCCGTGTGAGGCGTTATTGCTGACGACATATTTATATCCAAAATCAGCCCATACTTCCACCTTGCCCCCGAACGGTTTTTTATAGGGGGTGAACGGCATACACATATACTTCACGCATGGCAAACTTTGATTTAATAAAGTTTATTTACGTGCTTAAACGCTTTTTTAACCGGAAAATCAATTGGAACTAATCTTTCTTAAACCACCCTCAATTTGCATATTTCACGCAAAGGTATGAATAGAATTCGTAATTCTTGCTATGTCTCAACCATTTTGATTTTTATTCAGAAAAAAGTTCGTCCTATTCATTTTTAGCAACCAGGCTACCGTTTACCAGACGTTGGATACCGTTCACCGGAAGCTCAGTATACGACCCCTCGGATACCCCGCCTGTTTTGCGTCTCTATTTGTAACAACTTGACTTTTTCGGCGGTAAAGACAAACAGACCCGCCCCAAAGGGAGCGGGTCTGCATTCGGTACATCGAGGGCCCAGTAAGGTTTAGGCCCTCGAAATCCTCAAGGGGCTACCGATCGAACTCGGCCAGCGCCTCGCCCAGAAGCCTCAGGCCCTCGCGAAGAACGTCTTCACTCGCGCAGTAGCCCAGACGCGCGCCGCAGGGAAGCTCAAAGCGGCTGCCGGGAACCAGCAGCACTCCCCTCTCGGCCAACAGGCGCTTGCAGAACTCCTCATCGTCCTCGGGAATATCCAGCTGAATAAACGAGGTGGATACGCCCTGCGGCGCCGTCCAAGAGACGCGGCTCTGCGTATCGATCCATGCCTGAGCGATATCACGGTTGCCAAACACGATCTTACGGTTGCGCTCAAGGATCTTATCCTTGTGCTCGAGCACGTAGGTCGCCAGGGCGTCGTTGAACACGCCGCCGCAGATCATGGTGTAGTCACGATAGGTGCGGATACGGTTGGAGACCTCTTCGTCGGCCACGACCCAGCCCACGCGAGCCGCAGGCGTCGAATAGGTCTTGGACACCGAGTTGGTGACAATGGCCTTCTCGTACACGTCGGCCATCGATATAAAGGACTCGGTGTTCTCGAGCGGCAGATACACCTCGTCGCACAGCACGTAGGCGCCCACCGAGCGGGCGATCTCGGCAATCTGGCCGAGCGTATCGGCATCGAGCACCGTACCGATGGGGTTCGATGCGTTATTGATGCAGATGAGCTTGGTATTAGGACGCACCAGGCGCTTGAGCTCCTCGATATCGGGCTTCCAGCCAAGCTCCTCGCGAAGCTCCCAATACTCGACCTCGGCACCGAGCGTACGCGGAATCTCATAGAGCGGCGCATAGGTAGGCCACTCGGCAATCACGTGATCGCCGGGCTCGACAACAGCCATGATGGCGTTGAGGTTGGCGCCCGTACAGCCATTAGTCTGCAGAATGTGATCGGGATTGACCTCGCGACGATACAGCTTGGCGACTTCGGCCTTAAACTCCGGCGAACCCTCGATCCAGCCGTAATTCATCTTCTCGCGATCCAGGCGCTCGTAGAACGTAGCACCGTCCTGCTCGTCAAGTGCGCGAAGCTCACCCATGGTCAGCGACGAGATCGTCGACTGAGCGATATCCCAGGTAGCACTCTTCTCCCAAACGTTGAGCCATTCCTCAACGCCAATTGTCTTGATATCCATGGCCACCTTATCTGATCTTAATTTAGCGTCAATAAACATGAATGGGACGGTGCGAAAGAACCGCACCGTCCCATTGGGAGACATCTAATGGCAGCTAGATGTTTGTATTAAGACCTGTACGGGTCTTTGAAAACCTTAGAGGTCCTCGCGCCAGAAGGGCATGCTCATGCAGCGC
>NZ_QSPM01000027.1:0-1267 GCF_003466445.1 Collinsella sp. TM05-38
CTTAGAGGTCCTCGCGCCAGAAGGGCATGCTCATGCAGCGCGGGCCGCCACGGCCGCGGGAGAGCTCGGCGGAGGGCACGACGAGAAGGTCCAGGCCCTCCTTGTACAGCACGTCGTTGGTGACGGTGTTGCGGGCGTAGACGCAGATCTTGCCGGGCTCGACGCACAGGGTGTTGGAGCCGTCGTTCCACTGCTCGCGGGAGGCCGCGATCGGGTCGCCGCCGCCGCAGGGGATCAGCTTGACCTGGTCGACGCCGGTGGCGTCCTCCAGGACGTGCTCGAGGGTGTCCTCGATCAGGCGGATGTTGACCTCGCCCGGGTTCTTGCCGGCGGTCAGCTCGTAGACGCGCAGGGTGCCCATGATGGCGGGGTGGATCGTGAACTTATCGACGTCGATCTGGGTGAAGACCGTGTCGAGGTGCATGAAGGCGCGCGAGACCGGGATGTCGAAGGCCAGGATGCGCTCGACCTTGGAGTCGGAGTTCCAGAAGATGTTCTGGGCCATGACGTCGATGGCGGCTGCCTGGGTGCGCTGGGAGATGCCGACGGCGAGGGTCTTCTCGTTGATGTTCAGCACGTCGCCGCCCTCGGTGTGGAACTGGCAGTCGCGGCGGAAGTACAGGGAGACGTCCTTGTAGTCGGGGTGGTACTTGAAGACGTACTTGCCGTACAGGGTCTCGCGGTTGCGGGTGACCGAGTACATGCGGTTGAGGTTGACGCCCTCGCCGACGACCGCGAACGGGTCGCGGGTGAAGTAGAGGTTGGGCATCGGGTCGATGATCAGGTCGGACTCGGACTCGGAGTTGACCAGGGAGTCGAGGGTCGTGGACGCCGTGAGGGGCATGTCGATCTCGGCCTTGGTCATGCCGGCCATGGTCTTCTTGACGAACTCGAGGTTGTCCTCGATGGAGTCCAGCTTCTCGCGGACGATCTGCGGCATGCGCTGGCCGCGGATGCCTGCCTCGGCGATGTACTGGTCGGTGAACTCGGCGCGGGCGCCGGGGACCTGGTCGAACACCTCTGCGACGAGGTTCTCGAGGTAGAGCACCTCGACGCCCTGGTTCCTCAGGATCTGGGCGAAGGTGTCGTGCTCCTGCTGCGCGACCTCAAGGAACGGGACGTCGTCGAACAGGAGTCGCTCGAGCTCGTCGGGCGGCAGGTTGAGGAGCTCGTCGCCGGGACGGTGCAGGCAGACCTTCCTGAGCTTGCCGATCTCGGAAGGCACGTGCAGACCTTTCGTCATGGCCTCCTACCTTTCTTTCGGGCC
>NZ_QSPM01000028.1:0-919 GCF_003466445.1 Collinsella sp. TM05-38
AACGCTTCGAGCTCCCTTGAATTCTCAGACAGTACATGATATAAGGTAATTGGTTTTCCGTTAGGAAGGCTTCCAAGTGCCGGGGACGTTTTCCCCGGCTTTTTTCTTATTCAGGAAAACAATGCGAGAACTCAGCATCTTCGTCGACGAGTCGGGAAGCGACGGCCTCTCCGACCGCCACTACCTGCTTACCATCGTCATGCACGACCAATCCGAGAGCATCGCGGATTCGATCGCGGCATACGAGGGCGCCCTTCGCGCCAAGGGGCTCCCGGACATACCCTTCCATGCGTCGCCGCTCATGAACGGCAAGGACCAGTACTCCGGACTCGACCTGAGAACGCGCAAGATGCTGCTCGGCTCGTTCCGAGTCTTCTTCCGCCACATGCCCGTGAAGTACCATACCTTCGCATACGCGACCAAACAGTTCGCCTCGCTCGACAAGCTCGCGGGGACGATGCGGAGGGACCTCGTGAACTTCCTGTTCGACAACCTCGCGGAGCTGCAATCCTACGATATGGTCAAGGTCTACTACGACAACGGCCGGCACTCCATCGCCGAGTCCCTCCATCGCGCGGTCGAGTACGCGCTGTCGAAGGACGCCGTCGTCTACCGGTCGGCGCAGCCCTCCGAGTACCGGCTTTCGCAGGCGGCAGACTACATCTGCACCATGGAGCTCACGGCGATCAAATACACGGAGCATGCGGCCACCGCGACGGACGAGAAGTTCTTCGGCAAATGGTCCGATTTCAAGAAGGGCATACTGAAGGAGACGCGCAAGAAGCTCGTCTAGAGAGGCAATCAGCCCTTGGCGGAGCGTTTACCGACAATGGGGTCTGTCACGCGCGGAGGGTTGATAAGTGTCACTTAGCTGCAAAATAGGCTCCAGTTGGAAACCCTCGGGTTTGCGGGGCGGAAT
>NZ_QSPM01000029.1:0-567 GCF_003466445.1 Collinsella sp. TM05-38
TCAGAGGAAATGGAGAAGGGGGAGGCCTCGCGGCCTCCCCCCTTTTTTGCGTTATATAAACCGACATTTGCCCTATCTGTTTTAGGTGTGTTCGGATTGGCTTTAGTCGAGGGCATCGTAGTCGTTCGCGGTGAGGCAGAGCCGATCTTTTTACTCATGTCGCTTTCTGGTGGCGCTCAGTCGGCTCCAGGGTTCTGTCGTCACGTATATCCGGACGGATCTTTTGCTCCTTATTTCCAGTACATTAATTAAGGGGCATTGTTTTACTCAAATACACTCCGCCAGTGGGGGCACTGTCTAATTAGTGATAGAGCCCCCACTGGCGTTTATATAGGTTTGTTAACGTTGTCCTTCAATTTATTACGGGCTAACTAGCGGAGATCGACGAGGGTATAAAGATGCTATGTCTACAGTGGACAGCAAGATTCCCGAGGTCATACGGTCTGTCCAAGTTTTATGACCATACGCGTGACTCTGAGCAACTCGGAGCCCAGTTAGTTGATTTGTGAACAAAATATGGAGTGCGTGATTCCCGCCCGCGGGGCCCCTCCGGTCTGGCAATATATC
>NZ_QSPM01000003.1:0-199500 GCF_003466445.1 Collinsella sp. TM05-38
ACGGGGTTGTTGCCGAGGGCGTTGCCGCCGAGGGCGACGACGATGCGGTCGGGCTTACCGTACGGTTTACTCATATTATTTTCCTTTCGCTTAAGGGGTTTCTTAACCAGGGATTCAATGCAATTAATGCATTTACCATCCAAATGGTGACGGAGATTATCGGCATCGATATCGATCATACGAACGTGTGTCTCATAGGGGCACCAAGCGATATAGGGCGAAGGATTACAGCCCTCGATCAATTTCAGCTTTACTTGAGATTACGATGTTCACGCCTCCGATACGCTCGGCAATAAACTCCAGGGGCATCCTGTCGTAGATAGCCAAATTCCCCATCTGCATAATCGCGTCCTTGGAAATGTCGTTTGGAGCAGTCGCGCACGTATCCAGGATGACGATCTTTTTGTTATTCATAGCAAGAACCCCAAACAAGAGGCGGCGAGCACCGGAACCCGCCGCCTGCATTAAACCTACTCGGCAAAGCGGTTCTTATGGTCCCAGCTGTTGATATAGAGCTTGTCAGACACCAGATAATCGTAGATATCGTCGACGATCTCGATACCGCCTGCCTCTTGAGTTGCCTTGATGCGGAGCTGCGCGCGCTCGCCAGGGTAATAGACCTTGTCGAAACCGACGCCGGGCTTAACAGCGCCAAGCTCATCGAGCACTTCAGACATGTGCTCGCGGAAATTCTTATCGCCGCAGAAGAACTCGGGGTTGATGGCAACGTTAAGGTGACCGAGGCGGCGACCCTCTGAAAGGTCATGGTACATGGAGGACACATTCTTGCCTGCGGGAACGCCGAGCAACACGCCGGACAGAATATCGACCATCATCATGAGGCCGTAGCCCTTGGGACCCGCGATGGCGACGAGGGCGTTAACGAGATGCGGATCGGTCACGGGGCGACCGTCCTCGTCAACAGCCCAGCCCTCGGGAATGGAGCGCCCAGCGCTCTTGGCGTCAAGAATCTTACCCCACGCCTGGACCGTCGTAGCCATATCAAACTCTACGATGCGATCATCTGCCGTAGGGCACGCAAGAGCAATGGGATTCGTACCATAAAACGGCTCGGCGCCGCCATACGGGATGACCATGGGGTCAGACTGCGTGCAGCTCAGGCCGATCATGCCCGCCTTGGCAGCCATCTCGGTGTAGTATCCGATGGCGCCGGTATGCGAAACGTTGGCAACACCGACGAAGCCAATGCCATTCTCCTTTGCAAGCTCAATGGCTTTCTCCATACCCTGAATGGCAAACGGGTAACCGCAACCATTGTCGGCGTCCAGGATGCCTGTGCAGGGACCCGTCTGTTCCCAGGTCCACTTCGGGTCGATCGTCATGCCGCCCTTGGAGATGCGTTCGGTATAGTACTCAACACGCACCTCGCCGTGGCTATGCAGTCCACGCTCGGAGGACCAGGCGAGGACCTCTGCCTGAGCGTCTGCATGATCCTCGTGCATGCCTGCCGCCATAAACTTCTTCTTCATAAGGCCTTTGAGTTCTTCACGTGATACGAGCATGGGTAAAACCTCCTAAGAAAATGATTAATAGACGTTGATAGAAATTGATACGAACCAGTTATGCAGCCTGCTTAACGCCGTCAAAAATATCGCGATCGATACCGCCTTCTTCTTTTGCCGCAACAAGCAAGGCGCAGAAGACATCGGAGTTGACGTTGAGCGTGGTGCGGATGGCAGCAACGATATACTCGAGGCCACCGAGGATTGCCACTGCCTGCAAGGGCAGGCCAAGCGCCGGGATGAGCATCGTGAGCGAGATGAGGGTTGCGCCTGGGGCAACGGCGTTGGCAAGCGAAAGCAACCAGGAGATAACGCAGACCATAATCAGCGCGCTGCCCACAAACTCCATGTCATACATCTGGGAAACGAACACTGCCGTAACCGCCATATGCAAGGCGGAACCGTTGGAGTTCAAAGGGACGCCCAGAGGAAGAACGAGGTCGGCAATGTCGCGGCGCAGGCCGATCTTGTTCTTCGCATCCTCCATCTCCATGGGCAACGTCACTGCCGAAGAGATGGTGGCGGCTGCCATAACAGACATCGGAACCATCTTTTTCATCAAGGTCACGATGTTGAGCTTGCAGCGCACGCTCACGACGATGAACCAGGCAATCGTGAATACGAGGGTTGCCCCCGCAAGCACCAAGATGTACTTGCCGATTGCAAGGAGAACGTCGAATCCAAGAGCGCCCACCGACGAAGAGACATAGGCGAAGATTCCGATTGGTGCGATATTCATGACGATCTTGATGATCTGGAGCAAAATCTCATTGAGATTGAGCACCCAGCCGTAGACCGGACAAGATCCGTCACCGTTCTCGCGGACAAGAATGATCGCAATGCCAAAGAAAATGGAGAAGACGATGCAAGGAACCATGGAGCCCGATGCAATGGCACCGATGATATTGGATGGGACGAAATCGGTAATGGTCTGCGAGATGCTTACAGAAGTTGCCTCGAGGTCAGTCGTCGCAGATTGCACGAGGGCGGTCTGCGCAAGACCTGCGCCGGGCTTGAACACCACCGTGCAGAAAATGCCGAATGTCGCTGCAAGCAAAGACGAGACCAAAAAAGCGATCGTCGCGCGCAAACCGATGCCCGCAAGCTCTCTCTTGGACAAAGAGCCGATGGCGCCGATAATCTCGCACATCACAAAGGGAACGATGCCCATTTGAATCAGGCGGAAGAAGATGTTGCCGATAAACTGGATGTTTTGCATGGCCGGGCCGACAACAAGTCCCGCAACCACACCGGCAACCATAGAGACAACCATAGCCGCCGTAGGATTGTATTTAAATCGTTTGGTTTGACTCGATGTTTCACTTGCCATTGTTATCACTGTCCCTTGGGAAACCGCTCTTCCCCGTATAGGTGGATGGGATATGCTCAGAAGCAGGACGTTCTCATAGCGTTCTAGCAACCAGGCCTTTTAGGTCCGAGTGGGGACCGGAGCGCCTGCAGAACAGGTGCTCCATATGTACGAGTTAGTCCGTAGTGTCGAAAATCTCATGGTCGATGCCATCGGGGCCGGCAACGAGCATCGCAGCAAAGACGTCACCGTCGACGTTAAGCGGCGTGCGGGAGGCACCGGTGGGATACTCAAGGCCACCGAAGATACCGATAGCAGCCATAGGCAGATTGAGGGCAGGGACCATCATGGTAAGGGAAACCAGCGATGCGCCAGGAGTGGCTGCGTTCACGAACGCAATCATGGTGCAGATAACCCAAACGGTCAGAAGCTCATTGGGGCCAAAGTGAACGCCATACATCTGGGCGATGCACAGGGCGTCGACAGCCATATGGATGGCAACGCCGTTGGAATTCAGGGGCACACCGAGGGGCAGGAGAACGTCAACGATGTCCTCGCGGATACCGATGCGGTTCTTAGCATCTTCCATAGCGGTGGGCAGCGTAATGGCAGAAGAGATGGTGGTGAATGCCGTCACGGTCATGCGCAGCATCTTCTTCATGAGCTTGAACGGGCTCACGCGGCAATAGATCGGAACGACGATAAAGTAGATCGCGAACATGATGGCCATGCCGAGGAGCATGACGAGGAAGTACTTGCCCAGGGGCAGCAGAATGTCCATACCGAGCGTGCCGATCATAGCGGACACGTAGCAGAAGATACCGATGGGAGCAATCTTCATGACGGCGCGAATGATGTTGAGCAGCAGGTCGGAGACCTCACAGCACAGGTCATATGCCATGCACTCACCATCATGGGAGTGACGCCAGAAGCTGATAACCAGGCCAAAGGCAACGGCGAAAATGATGATCTGAATCATAGAACCGTTGGAAAGCGATGCCACGATGTTGTTACCAAAGAAGCCCGTGATGGTGTCCTGGATGGACATCATAGCGGTCGCCTCGCCGTCAAAGCTGGCGTTGGCAACAATCGAGGAGTTCTCGAGACCGGAACCAGGCTGCAGGGTAACGCCCAGGCTGACGCCGATTGCGGCGGCAATACCGGTCGTAACAATAAAGACGATGATTCCCTTGAGACCGATGCCCGAAAGTGTCTGCGGCGTCAAACCACCGACGGACTTGACGATCGTGCAGAGAATGAAGATGGGAATCGTCATCTGAATCAGGCGGAAGAAGATGTCACCGATAAACTGGACATTCTTCATCGGCTCTCCGACAACAAGACCCACGACAACAGCGGCGATCATAGAGATCAACAGCCAGACTGTAATGTCGATGCCCTTCTTTTTCTTAGTTTCAGCTGCCATTTCAGTTTCCTTTCTGTGATGGAACAACTACTTTCATGTATTAAAGCAGGCAACAAAACGCTGCCGCGAAGCCCAAAAGGCTGTCGGCTCCCGACGTATGGCCGACGTTCAGTACCGTTTCGATAAGCGCGGGCAAATCGTCCGACTTATCAGACTGAATCGCGTCAAGCAAATCGAGGTAATCCGCGTTCGTGTATCCCTCGCACATAGCCTCGAGGTACGCCTCGCTTACTCGCGTGGTCTTAGCGGGGGCCACATCGCGAACAGTGCGCACGTATAGATTCCAAGCATCCGGATACGTTGCCGAACATAGGAATCTCAGACCGGTACCGTAGCCACACAGAACGTCATCACCCGAAGGAGTGAGCCCCAGTCCTCTACCAACGAGGTAGTCAACCGCGGCCGTCATGGCGCGGCGGGCGGCACATGCTCGCGTCGACGAGGCAGCTTGCGCATCACCCGCCGCGCCGCACGAGCAGATCGCCGAATAGCGCGCGAGCTCAGCGAGCACGCGGCGCGATCTCGGTTCGTCGGGAAGGCCGCAACGCGCAGGAAGGTCGAGGGGTTCGAGCGCGTAGAAGAGAAGAGAATCGATACCCGCGAGTTCGCCCGAAGCAAACGCAGGCACATTGCATACTCGAGCGGGGGCAGCGCAGATATCGATCTCCCCTATTCCGCAGCACCCGTAGATACGGAGGACGCCATCGTGGAGCACGACGCGATCGCCGGGCTCCACCGATGTGCGAAGTCCTTCCATCTCATCGGAGGCGATCGAAAGGCCCAAGCACGAAAGCGGAGCATCGACAGACCCGACGTGAAGTAGAAAGCCGTCCATGTCGATGTTGAAGCTCGTCGCAAACGTGCTGTGCACGCTGCCCATCCGGCACCCTTCCAGACGCCTCAGGGCATAATCGCTCACCAGGGATGGAATCATGGGTGCCGCCTACTCGATACCGAGCTTGGCGCAATAGGCCTCAAGAGCCTGCTCGAAGCAAGCGAGCGGGGCACGAACCGTACCGGCGCCAACCTGGCCGATACCTGCCTTCTTGTGAGCGATACCGGTGTTGATGATCGGGGTGATGCCGGTGGCGACAACCTTGCGGATATCGATGCCCAGACAGGTACCCTTGAAGTCCCACGTGGGGATAGCCCAGTTGGAATTATGGGTCACGCAGATCTTCTCCATCTCGTTGGAGATGTTGAGAGCGTCCTCGAACCCACCAGCGCCGACAAAGCGGGTAACGCCGGGCGCTGCAACCATAGCCATGCCGCCAACACCGACCGTCTCGCAGATTGCGGAGTCGCCGTTATCCGGGCAGCCATCTTCTGCCGTGAAACCCGTGAAGTAGAGACCGATCGGGGTGTTGACAGGAGCGGTGAACCACTGGTCGCCTAGGCCAGAGACTCGCACGCCAAACTCATAACCGTTACGGGTCATCGTGGAGACAACGCAACCCTCCTGATCCTTGCGAACATAGTCGACGATCGACTTGCCCGTAGCCATCATCACGTTGAGGAAGAACTGGTCGGTATCGCACAGGAACTGGATAACGCGCCGCTTGGCATCCTCGGGAACATCGGTCTGGACGATGAGCGGAGCCATCTCCTTCACGAAGTTGAGCGTGGCGGCCATGTTGCGCTGGTGGAACTCGTCACCCTGGGTGATGGCGCGAGCCATAAGGACGTTAAGGTTGATGCCACCGTCGGAAAGCTTGAGGGCCTTTGCGAGGACCGGGCCGAGCTCATCAGCCATCCAGTGCAGGCGATCGACGACCTCCTGGCTATAGGCACCGAAGCGCAGAACCTTGCCGATACCCTCGTTCATGGTGCAGTAAGCGACCGTATTGTCGACCGTGTTCACAACCTCGAGGACGGCCATGTTGGCAGAGGTGATGCCGCCCATGGGGCCCACCGCATGGCAGTGATGGCACGGGATGAATTCGACCTCGCCGGACTCGAGCAGGGCAAGCGCCTCTTCCTCGGTCTCCGCCCAGCCCTCAAAGAGCGCGGCACCGATGCACGAACCCCTCATCGGGCCCTGCATGTTCTCCCAGGTGATGGGAGGACCAGCGTGCAGCAGCGTCTTTTTTGCGCGATTGAGCTCGGGGATAACGTCCTTGGCGACCTTCACATCCACAAGCTGCGGCTGCGACTCCTTAAAGCGCTGGCAGATGCGCTCGTTTGCTTCATCGATACCGTCGATCTTGTCGAGCTCGTTGAGCAGATGGATCATGCGCTTGTTGCCGCCAGCCTTGGGCTTCCAGGTGTACTGGACGCTCTGGGCGCCGTACTTGCGCAGCGGCTCGTTGAAGCTCTCCACGCCAACGTTGATAACGCGCGGCTTGGTGGTCAAAAGCTCCATGACGGCCTCGGAAGGCTCGGGCAGTGGGCTGTTGTCCTTGATCTCGTAAGGAACGACCTCGCGGTCTTCCTCGGCATAGTCGATGCCCTTGAAAGCGAGCGCGGCACGGACGGCGCGAGCGTTGCTGGATTCGACGATGGCGCCGGCCTCGCGAAGAATCTCGACGGAGCGGTCGTAATCCTGAGGATCGTGCTTGGTACCCACAACAGTTCCGACGAATTTGACATCGCGGCCCTCCGCCTTGGCAGAGGCAATGCACTCGGAGATAACCGGAGCGAGCTCGGAAGCCATATCGGGATGGCACCCATAGCCCAAAACGCAGTCAAACACGATGACACCGGTGGTGTCCTTGGCAGCGTAATCGCGCATCATCTTGATGCGGACCTCGGGGTCGATCATGGGATGCGGGCGACCCTGGGTATACACGTCGTCGCCGAGGTCGATAACGTCATAGCCACCATGGCGCAGCATGTAGCCGTCTTCCTTGATGATGTGGCCAAGATTCAGGGCCTCGGTGATCATCATGGCAGCCTCGCCAGCGAGGGTACCGCCGGAATACAGGCCGATGACGGTCTTGTCCTCGCCAAGCGGAGTATCGACGGTGATGTCGAGCGGCTCGGTGTAGTTCTTCTTGACGGCCTCGCCGCGAGCAAGGTCGACGGCGATGCGAGCGGTTTCCTCAAGGGTGTGTGCAAGGTAGACCTTGCCCTGATGCGCCTCGGGCTTCTCGCCGATGAAAATGGCGACGACAGGCTTGGTGCACTTCTCCAGAAGATCGACAACCTCATCGCGGACCTCGGGCGCAGGCGGCTTGGAGATGACGCAGATGACATCGGTCGGGTCATGGTGCTCGAGTGCGACGATGGCGTCCTTAACGGTGACGGCGCCGACCTTCTCATTAAGATCGCGGCCACCCGTGCCGATTGCGTGCACGCAGCCCTCTCCCAGGCGGTCGATCACGCACGTAACCTCCTGGATGCCGGTTCCAGAAGCACCGACGATACCGATATTGCCGGGATTGATGACATTAGTAAATGCCACAGGGACACTCGAAACGACGCCGGTGCCGCAGTCAGGTCCCATGAAGAGCAGCCCCTTTTCATGAGCCTTCTTCTTCAGACGAACCTCGTCCTCCAGGGGAACATTGTCCGTGAAAGAAAAGACATTGAGCCCCAGGTCAAGTGCGCGCTCAAGCTCGGGAGCGGCATACTCACCAGGGATGGAGAAGAGAGCCATGTTAGCATCGGGAAGCATCGCCACGGCCTCTTCCCAGCTCGTCGCCTCGGCGGGGACGCCCGCGACTTCCTTCTTTACCGAAAGGTCGTTCAAGAACGCCTCGGCCTCGGCAAGCACCGTATCGATGACGCTTTCGTCTTCGGTCTCGACAACGATAACCATATCGCTGGGGTTGGCAGCAGCAGCCTCATCGGTTAGAAGGCCTGCAGCTTTATAGATATCCTTATTTGCGTCAGTGCCCATCATGATTTGACTCTGGATAACACCGTCAAGCGTGTTGATCTTATTGGTCAGCAGCATCAGGTTGATGGAGTCTTGATACGCGTTTTGTTTGATTACGGTTTTGAGCATCGAACATCCTCCTTGGTTCAATAAGGTTGGCTCTCATTCGCTTCTTAAGAGCCAACAGTCCGATCGGCCATAAACCCGGGTTGCTGGCCGCCGCAGTGCATGATGAGATTCTTTCATCTATGCACTGTTGCTTCATGTCCCAGTTGTCTAATTTAGGATGTATTTCTTTATCCAAAAATGAAAAGATATAATCACCGATACCCCTTAAGCTCTCGGCTGACCAAAAGGAGCGCTGATGATCGTTCGCGAGATTTTGCATTTACCATCATTCGAATCGTCTCAGGTCATCGCCGGAATCAAGGGCCTTGATCACGAGATAAGTAGCGCGATGGTTCTCGAGGCTGCCGACATCGAGAACTGGGGAAAGCGCGGCCAGCTCATCATTTCAAGCTTCTATGCTCTTGAACATCTGAGCTCTGTAGAAATCGCAAAGTTCTTTACGAAGATGAGCTCTATCGGCATCGGAGCAATTGCCTTCAAGCCCGAACGTCTTCTGTCGGAGGCACCGAAGCAAATTGTCGATCTGTGCAACGATCTCGAAATGCCCCTCATTGAGCTTCAACCGGGCGTCAAATATGAATCCATTCTCATGGACGTGATGGGCCACATCCTCGATTCAAACCTTACGCTTCTTAACCGCTTCTACGATGTCCACAAGCACCTCATGGCGCTTGCACTCAAGCAGCCATCAATCCCCTATATTCTCAACACGGTCAAAAACACGCTAAAAGTCGATGTCACGTATCTAGACACCTCAAGAGATCGCCGCTTTTCGACTGATTCCGAGAAGGCAGCGTTCAGCGGCTTCTCGTTTCAAAGGCTCGATCCCAACCCTTACCAGACCCATGCGTACTATTCTGCGCGACTTATGTATAACGCGGAGAATGATTCCGGCCCGGACGCGAACTCCGATGCGCAAGCGCTCGCCATCCGTATACCAAGTTCAGACGGAACCGATTACTACCTGATTATCCATAACCTTGGCGTCAGCCTGTCCCCGCTTGATACCATGACGGTCGAGAACGTAGTCAGCCTTCTCCAGATGGAGATTCTCAAACAAAACGCTATCAAACAAAAAGTATTCTTTCAGAACAACAACGCAGTTCATGACTTGTTGCTTGGACGGTATACCTCTAAAAGCAAAGTCGATGGCGCGCTTGCACTTTTGGGGATTGATCAATACCCACTCTACGAGGCGCTCCTTATCCATATCGATATGGTCGACCCAACAGATGTCGACCGTCAAGATGAAATCCATCAAGCCATTAGGCGAAAGCTCCGTACTCTCTATCCTGGTATGGTGTACTTCATCAATGGTGACCGCGCCGTTTTTCTCCATAACTACCGAAGCCGCCTATCGTCCCTCGATAGCGATGTAATTCAAAATGCGCTCGACGATCTGCATAGCCAGTCCACGCTCCCCTTATTTACACATGTTGCAATTTTAAGCGGCGAGCACGACAGGTATTCGATTTCCAAAGCCAACGATGAGGTCCTGGACTCTTATCGTCTCTTCGATGGAGCAGCCTACCGCAACCGCTGTTTCAAATATGACGACCTCGGAGTCTATAAGCTATTGCTCGCCGTCGGAGACGCCAACGCGCTCGACGGGTTCATCGACCCCCGCATCTCTCGATTGTCGCAAGAGCAACCTGAACTCTTAAATACCCTTGTCAAATTGTGCGACAACGGCCTCGATTACGGAAAGACGGCAAAGGAGCTATTCGTTCACTCCAAAACCGTCCGATACCGCGTCGAAAGGATGCGCGAGATATATCAAATTGACATCAAAGACCCCGATGATTACTTACAGGTTGTGCTTGCCGAAAAAATCCTCCGTTTGACGGCAGGCCGAATATAGAAAGGAATTGATTGATGGACAGCTCATTGGTCACCATTGCCGCTCCAAAAGGGTCTTTGAACCGTCACATCGCCCTCTTCTACCTGCATGGAGGAGGGTTGTTGTACGGCGAGCGCGATGATTTGCCAACTCCATATGTCAACATGCTGCTCTCTGCGGGCTACACCATTGTCAGCGCCGACTATCCCCTTGCTCCCGAGAGTTGCTACAGCGAGATCATCGAATCGACGATGTCGATTTTTTCCTCAACCGTTGCACAATCAATTCGAGAAGGTAGTCTTGACAGTTACTTCCTGTTTGGAAGATCATCCGGAGCCAACCTCGTTCTCACACTCGCACGGGAAATACGCCGGAACCGTCACCTACCGCAACCTCTGGGCATTATCGATTTCTACGGCTACTATGATCTCTGCGACAGGGCAATCCGTTCTCCAGCAAAAGCGTACCTATCTCTCCCTGAAATCGACCAGAAGACTGTCAAATCCATAGTTGAAGGTTCAAACGGTAAACCAACAAATGGTCCAAAAAGCATGCGCTATGCGTTATACGTTTACGCCCGGCAACACGAAAACGCTTGGCTCGAGCTCATGGGGCTCGACGGATCAAAGCCGTATCGCTCTCCGGAATTCTGGTCGCTATCCGATGAGGATATTGCAAATCTGCCGCCGACGTTCATCGCGGCCAGTAGCGGTGACGAGGACATCCCCCTTCGCATGTCAAAGAGTCTCAGGTCAAAGGCGTCAAACGTATGCATGAAAACTGTCTACTACCTCCCCCATGACTTCGATCGGGACACCTCGAACCCTACAGGTGCAGAAGTCTATAAAGAAGTTCTGACCTGGATGCAACAGGTCATCTCGCAACAATAGCCCTCCCAAGCAAGCGCCCCTCTCTCCTTTTCCGCCCACGCCGACCTCAAGGCCGTAAACGCAGGGAATCCGGGGGCGTGACGGGGTTTCTCTCCGGAACATTCCGCACTGATATTTTCTGTATTGAAGACGTCGATGATGCACCCGTATACCATTGACGTCGACACCATCAGATGCGGACCGCGCGGTGACCCCACATTCCGCTGGCGCCCACAGGGCTGCCCTCGTTTCCTGACATGTCCCGCGCGGGCCGCGGCGAGCCGAGACCGCCGCATGACCTAATAGGAGCATGGAGCGATACCGCGGACCCGAACAACCGCATTCTATCGCGCCCCGTCAGTGTGCCGTCTGCCCGGTCCAGGCGAGCACGGAAAGAACGGAGCGAAACATGAGAACCGAATCGACACCCGGCGCCCGCGGGCCGGTCTTCTGCGGGGTCGACACCCACGCCGACTCGCACTGGCTGTGCGTCCTCGACTGGAGGGGCCGCAAGGTCCTGTCCCGCCAGTTCCCCGCCGACGCGGCGGGCTACGAGGCGCTCGCCGGGGCGATCGCGGCGGCCGGGGAGCCGGCCTGCGTCGCGATGGAGGGGACGTCGTCCTACGGGGCGGGCCTCACCAGGCACCTCGTGTCGCTGGGGATGCCCGTGCGCGAGGCGCTCTCCCCGGCGAGGATGCAGAGGAGGCGCCCGGGGCAGGGAAAGTGCGACGAGGCGGACGCGGAGAGGGCCGCCCGCGCGGCGATGTCCGGCTCGAAGCTCGGGACCCCCAAGAGCCAGGACGGGTGGGTCGACGGGGTGCGCTGCATGCTCGCGGCGCGCTCCGGGGCGGTGAAGGCGCGGACCTCGGCGATCAACACCGCGAGGTCGCTGCTCACCACCGCGTCGGAGGGGCTCAGGTCGAGGTTCCGCGGCATGGGAGGGCCTAGGCTGATGGAGGAGCTCCCCTCCGTGCGCGCCGAGGGCGCGCTGGGCGCCGCGCTGGGCGCGCTGGCGGACCTGTGGGCGGCGGCGCGCGACGCGGCGCTCGACATGGAGCGCGCGATCGAGGCGTCCCTGGAGGAGAACTGCCCCGCGCTGCTGGCGATGTACGGGTGCGGGCCCGTGAGCGCGGCCAAGCTCGCGGTCGCGGCCGGGGACAACCCGGGCAGGCTGCGCTCCGAGGCGTCGTTCGCGGCGATATGCGGGGCCTGCCCCATCCCCGCCTCGAGCGGCAAGACCGTGAGGCACAGGCTCAACAGGGGCGGCGACCGGCAGGCGAACAGCGCGCTGCACGAGATCGCGAGGCAGAGGGTCATGCGCGACCCCGAGACCGCCGAGTACGCCGAGAGGGCCAGGGGGCGGGGGAAGAGCGACAGGGAGGTCATGAGGTGCCTCAAGCGCTACGTGGCCAGGGAGGCGTACCGGGCGCTGATGCACCCGCACGAGATCAGGAGGCCCGAGGACGCCTCGGGGCTCGTGGCGGCCAGGCGCGCGGCGAAGGTCAGCCAGGTGAGGGCGGCGTCCATATTGGGCACCAGCGAGAAGTACATCTCGATGCTGGAGAGGGGCCAAAGGGAGCTCAAGCCCATAAGGAGGGCCTACGAGGCATGGGTCGAGGCCGGACTTCCGCTCGATTGGGACAGGCGGGCCTTCGAGGCCGAGCGCAAAATGGATTCTAAAAAACACCTTGCCAAATAGGAGCGTCAGGACGCAAAGAGGCTCCGCAGCGCGAAGCGCGATGCGGAGCCTCTTTGCATGTCCGAGGACGTTCCGGAGAGAAACCCCGTCACGCCCCCGGATTCCCGGTGGGAGTTCTAGACCTTGTCGGCCTTAGTACATACCGCCGCCCTGCTGACCAGCGGTGGCAGCAGCGATAGCATCCTCAAGCTGAGTGTTCTTGGGCACATCGGAGACGGTGGCCTCGGTGATGAGGATCAGGCTGGCGACAGAAGCAGCGTTCTGCAGGGTGACGCGGCTGACCTTGACGGGGTCGAGGACGCCCATCTCGATCATGTCGCCCCACTCGCCGTTGGCAGAATTTAGACCCTGGCCAGCGGGCAGCTCGGCAACCTTGTCGACCACGACAGCGCCCTCAAAGCCAGCGTTCTTGGCGATGGTGGCGACCGGAGCGGTCAGAGCCTTCTTGACGATGTCGACGCCGATCTTCTCCTCGGGGTCGTCAATCTCGACAGCATCGAGCGCGGGCACAGCGTCCATGAAGGCGACGCCGCCGCCGGCGACGATGCCCTCCTCGACAGCAGCGCGGGTAGCCTGAAGGGCGTCCTCGACGCGATGCTTGATCTCCTTGAGCTCGGACTCGGTAGCAGCGCCGACCTTGATGACGGCAACGCCACCGGAGAGCTTGGCCAGGCGCTCCTGGAGCTTCTCGCGGTCGAAGTCAGAGGTAGTGTTCTCCATCTCACCCTTGATCTGAGCGATACGGGCGTCGATGGCCTCCTTGGAGCCAGCGCCGCCGACGATGACGGTGTTGTCCTTGGAGATGGTGACGGACTTAGCGGTACCGAGCATATCGGCGGTGATATCAGCGACCTTCACGCCCAGCTCGTCCAGAGCGGCCTGGCCACCGGTGAGGACGGCGATGTCCTCGAGGATGCGCTTGCGGCGATCGCCGTAGCCCGGGGCCTTGACGGCGCAGACGTTGAGGGCGCCACGGATCTTGTTGAGGACCAGGGTAGGCAGAGCCTCGCCGTCGATGTCCTCAGCGATGATGAGCAGGCCGCGGCCAGCGCGCTGGACAGCCTCGAGAACGGGCATGATGTCCTGAACGCTGGAGATCTTCTGGTCGGTGATGAGGATGAACGGATCCTTCATCACGGCCTCCATGCGGTCGTTGTCCGTGACGAAGTAAGCGGAGACGTAGCCCTTGTCGAACTGCATGCCCTCGACGGTGTCGATGGTGATGTCGAACGTCTGGGAATCCTCGACGGTGATGACGCCGTCCTTGCCCACGACCTCCATGGCCTCGGCGATCTTCTCGCCGACCTCGGGGTCACCGGCAGAGATGGTACCGACGGAAGCAATCTGCTCCTTGGTCTCGACCGGCTTGGCCTGCTTCTTCATCTCGGCAACGGCGGCGTTGACGGCCTTGTCGATGCCGCGACGGATGGCCAGCGGGTTGGCGCCGGCGGCGACGTTGCGCAGACCGTCGTTGACGATGGCCTGGGCGAGCAGGGTTGCGGTGGTGGTACCGTCACCCACGGTGTCGTTGGTCTTGGTGGCGACCTCCTTCACCAGCTGAGCACCCATGTTCTCGATGTTGTCCTCGAGCTCGATCTCCTTGGCGACGGAAACGCCGTCGTTGGTGATGGTCGGGGCACCGAACGTGCGCTGCAGCGCAACATAGCGACCCTTGGGGCCCATGGTGACGGTAACGGCGTCGGCCAGAGTGTTGACGCCCTTGGCAAGCTTAGCGCGGGCATCGGTGTTAAACGTAATGTTCTTTGCCATGGTAGGTAATCCTCCAAAAGAAATGCGACTCGCGTCGCCGCTTCCGAGTCCTATGCGGCGGGCGCGTTCAAAGACGAATCAGAGATTCTGACGAGACTAGGCCTCGACGACGGCGTAGATGTCGTCGGCGCGCATCAGCAGATACTTCTCGCCGTCGACCTTGACCTCGTTGCCACCGAACTTGCCGTAGATGACAACGTCACCGACCTTGACGTCCATGGGGATGCGCTCACCCTTGTCGTTGACCTTGCCGGCGCCAACGGCAACGATGGTGCCGCGCTGCGGCTTCTCCTGAGCGTTGCTGGCGATATACAGACCAGAAGCGGTCTTCTGCTCGGCCTCGTCGGGCTTGACCAGAACACGATCTGCAAGCGGCTTCAAAGACGACATGCTTGTCTCCTCCTTTTTGGGCCGCGCGGTTATACCACGCGAATTAACCCTTTTTGTTTGCGTACGCGTTGAATGGTACCCACGAATGGCGGGTTATACAACACGGAGTCAAAAAATCTTATTTTTTGGCACTTAGATTTTCTGAATGCCGGGGGATAACTTAGCGGTTGCTCCCGTGTGGCGCCGGAGGGGCGGGGCATAAGGTTTCCTGCTCGGGCAGTCCTGCTCGCACGAAGGCCACATTAAGTGGCCTTCGGCTCGTGCGGAACTCGCGATAAACCTTATGCCCCGCCCCTCCGGCGCCACACGGGAGCTGAGTCAACGTTATCGGGCACGGCATTCAGAAAAGTCAGTGCAGCAAAATGGCGATGCGGATGGGGTTAGCGCTCGTAAATCAAGTTGCCTGCCAGGTAGGTGGCCTGAACCTTGGTGGCTTGGAGTTCTTGGGGGTCGATGGTGAGCGGGTTTTGGTCCAGGACTACCAGGTCGGCATACTTGCCGGGCTCCAAGCTGCCGAGGTTTTGCTCGTCGCCCGCTGCATAGGCGCTGCCCAGGGTGTAGTTGCGCAGAGCCGTGGCCGCATCGATGCGCTCGCTCGGCAGCCAGCCACCCTCGGGCCAGTGGCTTTTGGGGTCCTGGCGCGTGATAGCCGTGTAGAGCACGTTCATGCTGGTAACGGGCGTGATAGGGCTGTCGGTACCGAAGGCTTGGCGAATACCGCGCTGCTTATAGGTCGCGAACGGCCACATGATGCGGCTGCGTTCCAGGCCCAGGTCGCGCTCCGGACCACCTGGGTCGAGCGTGATGTGGCAGGGTTGGCTCGAGGCAATGATGTTGAGCTTGCGCAGGCGATCGATGTCCTGAGGCAGCAAATTCTCCAGATGCTCGAGCGTGTTATGACCGTGCTGGGGCAGGCCGTACAGTTCCGCGGCCTCCTCAAAGATATCGAGCGCGGCATGGATGGCACCGTCGCCGATGACGTGGATGCGCACGGTGTGACCGCGCTCCGCGGCAGCGAGGACCAGCTTGCGCATACGCTCGGCAGGAACCGTCAGACGGCCCTGGTCGCCTGGGAAGCGCGGGTTGGTATAGGGCTCGGTGAGATAGGCCGTGTGTTCGCTCGACACGCCGTCGAAAAACTGCTTAAAACCCGGCGCCGAGAGCAGCGCGTTGTTCGCGTAGCGGGTCTGCAGCTCTTCCAAGCGCGACTGGTCATCCAGCAGCGTGGGGAACAGATGGGCTCGGATGCCCAGCTTGCCGGCTGCCTGCAGTTTGTCGTAGACGTCGTCGCGGATAAAATCGCAGCCCGGCATGGGCATGAGCGACATATCGCAGATTGAGGTGATGCCTTGCTCTGCCATACGCTTCATTTGGTCGGCGTAAGCGCTCGCGATGCGGTCCTCGCCCAGCCACTCCAGGCAGCGCGGCAGCAGCTGCATGGCAGCCGCCTCGTGCGCAATGCCCGTGAGTTCGCCGTTTGCGTCCTTGTCGTAGTTGCCGCCCGCTGGCGGCTCGCTGTCGCGCGAGACGCCGAGCGCCTCGAGCGCGCGGCTGTTGAGCCACAGCGTGTGCCCGTCGCCCGAATACATAACGCAGGGGCGATCGGGGAATGCCGCATCGAGCGACGCCTTGGTAGGATGCTCGGTCGGGTCCCAACGGTAGTCGCGCCAGCCCTGCGTCACAACCCAAGCGTCATCGGGCAGGTCCTGGGAAAACTCGAGCGCGTGCTGTACCAGTGCTGCCTCGGACGTGCCCATATCCATGAGCATGTACGGCGAGGCGCCAACCGAGGTATGGAAGAAGTGCAAGTGCGCATCGTGGAAACCGGGGCAAACAAACTGCTCGCCGTAATCGATAACCGGCGTGACGGCGGGAGCCGCGGCGATCACATCGTCGGGCTTGCCGACCGCGACGATACGGTCGCCCGCGATGGCAATCGCCAGCTCACGGGCATCATCGATGCCGTCTTGTGCGGTAAAGACGTTCTTGGAGCGGATTATCCGATCGATATGTTGCATGGGCATCCCCATCTCTGGCAGGAAATTCAACACCCCCGAGTGTACTCCCCCACTCTTGTTACTAAACCCCAAGCGGCAAACGGCTGCTTTGCCACGCCAAGTGGCAGGTGGCATACTGGAGGCAGCCTGTACGATTTTGCGATCAACCCAGCAAGGAGCAAATCGATCATGACGAAGACCAAGGCACAGCAGATTATGGCAGCGACCGGGGTGCGAGCGGCTGACGACATCACCGCAGCCATCCAAGATATCGCTGCCGAGTTTGAGCCCTACATCATCAAGCAGCGCCGCCACTTCCATAAGCACCCAGAGCTGAGCCTCGCCGAGGAGCGCACGACTTCTGACATCGCCAATCAGCTCGATGCCATGAATATCCCCTATGAGCGCCCCCTTAAGACGGGCCTGGTGGCAACCCTTCGCGGCACCGCGCCCGATGCCTACCGCGAGGACGGCACGCCGCGCCGCCGCATCCTGCTGCGCGCCGACATCGACGCCCTGCCCGTTACCGAGCAGACCGGCGAGGAGTTTGCTAGCGTCAACGAGGGCTGCATGCACGCCTGCGGCCACGACTGCCACATCGCCATGATGCTCGGCACGCTGCAGATTCTGCGCCATATGACCGACGACATCCACGGCGAGATCCGCATCGTCTTCCAGCCCAGTGAGGAAAACGGCCAGGGCGCCAAGCTCATGATCGGCACAGGTGTGCTCGACGGCGTCGATGGCGCCTACGCCGCGCATATCTGGAGCGAGGTCGATGCCGGCACCGTAAGCTGCGAGCCCGGTCCACGCATGGCCAACACCGACTGGTTCCGCATCGACGTACGCGGCACCTCATGCCACGGCGCCATGCCCCAGCGCGGCCACGACGCCGTTATGGTTGCCGCCGAGATTGTCAACGCCTTGCAGACTATCGTTTCGCGCGAGATTAGCCCCTACGAGCCGGCGGTCATCACCGTCGGCGAGCTGCACGGCGGCACCGCGCGCAACGTTATTGCCGGCACGGCCTACCTCGCCGGCACGGTGCGCACCTACGGCGATTCGACCCACGAGGAAATGCCGGAGCTTATGCGCCGCATCGTGGAGCATACTGCGGCAGCCTTGGGCGCCGAGGCAGAGCTCACCGACTACACCATCGCCAACTACAAGGTCGAAAATGACGCGGCCTCGAGCGAGCGCTGCCGTCAGGCTGTAATTAAATGTCTCGGCCCCGCCGGCCAAGGCCATTATCGCGGCACGCTCTCGGGCGAGGATTTTTCGGAGTACCTGCGCCGCGTACCGGGTGTGCTCGCCTTTGTAGGTACGCGCAACCCCAAGATTGGCGCCACGTACGCCCAACATTCCTGCTTTTACAAGATTGACGAGACCGTACTGGCCAAGGGTTCCATGGTGGCCGCCCAGTATGCCATCGACTTTTTGGCCGAGCCCACGCAAGAGGAGCTCGACGGCCCCACGATCGCCGCGGTTGCCGAGACCAACCCCGACTTGGCCGCCAGGCTGCGCTCTGCCAAGGCGACTGCCGCTGAGGCGCGCGACGCCATGCACGATGCTCGCACCGCCCGCCATGCCGCGATCAAGGGCATCCACGAAGCTCGCGCCGCCGCTCGCCGCGAGGAGAAGCACGACGAGTAGTCGATTCGCGACTATCTCGCAGTCATAGCCGCATCGCGATGTCAAAGCGGGGGCGAACGCTATCTCAACGTTCGCCCCCGCTCATTTGTCAGGCTCTATTTCTACCATTTCTCCCCGTCCCCAAATGGCAGGCGGCAGGGCTACTCGTCCTGCAGGTCCTCGTCGGAACTCGACTCGGGTTCGGGTTCGGGCTCAGGTTCAGGCGTTGGCTCGGGCTCGGACTCGGGCGCCGGCTCTGGTGCAGGCGCCGGCTCGGGCGCGGGCGCAGCATCCGGAGCGCTATAGCCCGAAGGAGCGGCCTTCTTCTCAAACGGCAGCACAAACGTCAGGACGTCGTCCTTGTCTTCGTCGGCCCACTCGCTTGCGTAACGCGCCACCCAGTAGCCAACGGCACGATGCTTGAGCATGCTGCCAAAGACCGTAAGAAATACGGTGACGAATGCGATCAGCACCAGAAACGGCACGAGCGTGACGCCGCCGCCGGAAACGATTGCCTCAATAACCGTGGGGCGGTAGTAGTAGCTATACATACCAACAGAGGCAATGGCGCCAAAGACGGCCGTCAAGATCCATGTGATGACGTTGGCGATCAGGCCCGTCAAAAACTCGGGAATAAACGAAGCGCAGAACAGCTTAGTCTTATTGTTCTTAAAGGCCGCCCAGACCTTATCGAGCGAAAACGCGCTCTCAACGCGACCGGTCACCGCAAAGTGCATCACGGCAATGTCGGCGAACATCTTAAAGAAGACGCCCAGGACCGCCGAAGCGATCAGAGCCAGGACAAGCAGGCCCAGCGAGCCAAACAGCGCGGCCTCGAGCGCATAGGAGCCGTAGTAAGAGTACGAACCTGCGGCGCCGAGCGCAACGCCCTCAATTACCGAGAGCACTACACCAATAACGGGAATGGCAGCAATGACCTTGAGCACGCTCGAGATGACGCCCGAAAAGACTCCGAGACCAAACGACGTGGAGCGCATCAACGGACGGTCGATGCCGTCATCGACCTTGAGCGACAGGTCGCGGCCCCATTCGATGCCAAAGCCAGAACCGCACGCGCTTGCCACACAGGCTGCCAAAAAGCCGATAGCAGCCGCGATACCGCCGATAACGGGAATGAACAGCACGAGCACCGACACGACGCAGATAAGCGCCGGCAAAAAGGCGATCTGGCACACGCGCTGTAGTACGCCCGGCATCTTGGTCATATCCTCAAACGCTTGAGCCACACAGCCCTTGGGCACGTTGACCACGGGCGGCTGCGTCATGACCTGCTGAGGCTGCCCCTGAGGAGCCGCACCGGCCGCTGCATTAGGAGCACCACACGCGCCACAGAACTTGTCGTTATCGCCCATGGGAGCGCCACACTGCGAACAGAACATCGAAATCATCCCTTCGAATCTTGAGCGAATCACCTGGATCGCAAACGATGTCTTGTCATCATTATCACCCAGTGTGAGGACAAATTCTCCTAGATGACGTTTTTGCAACGCGCAGGGCGTTATTTGATTGTTAGACGAGCGCGCTCGCGTTAGTTCGTTCCGCGGAAGCCCTTGCCGACGATCTCGGAGCTGTCAACGATCGTGATAAAGGCACCAGGATCGACCTCGCGCGCGTAGCGACGCAGCTGCACGGCCTCGCGGCGGCTTAGCACGCTCATGATCACCGTCACGCACTTGCCCGAGAAGGCGCCGTAGCCGCGGCTGATGGTCGCCGTACGGTTGAGATGCTTGACGATGAACTCCTCGACCTTAAGGGGTTCGGAGCAAATGATCGTGCAGACCTTACGAAGGTGAATGCTCTCGATGGCCTTGTCGACCACAAGCGTCTTGGCAAACAGGCCGAGCACGCAATACAGGCCGACGCGCGGGCCATACAAAAAGGCCGCGATAGTTACGATGCCGATATCGACCAGCAGCAACGCGCGGCCAATCTCGAGCGTGGTGCGGCGTTTGAGGATCATGGCCAGAATGTCCGTGCCACCCGTCGAGGCGCCAATATCGAAGACGATGGCGCTGCCGAGGGCCGGCAGAATCACGGCAAAGCACAGGTCGAGCCACATATCGCCCGTCATCGAGACATCAGTCGGGATAAAGAGCTCAAACAGCGAGACGTAGGCCGAAAGCGCAAAGGAGGCAAAGACGCTCCACAGGATTGCCTTACGCTCCAAAAAGATAAAGCCCAAGATGACCAGGACCGCGTTGATAATCCACATAAAGACGCCGACGGGCAGAGTCGGGAACAGCGTAGAAAGAATGACCGACACACCCGAGGTGCCGCCGAAGGCAAAGTGATTGGGCGTTTTGAAAGCCACGATGGCAAAGGCCGTGAGGATCAGGCCCAGGTTGAGCTCGGCAAAAAAGCGCGGAAAGCCTGGTTCCTGGCTGCGCTTGCGGCCGGCGCGTTCGCCTTGCTCAATAACATCGCGATCGACAACGCGCTCCATCGGCACCACCGGAGGACGATGCACCTCCTCGGCAGCACGCGATGCCGCCTCTGCCGCAGCGGCCTCAATCGCCCATGCCTTGCTTTCTGTTTCGTGCTCGTCAGCCATTACGGCAACTCCTCGTTAACAATTTGGAAACAATGCGCCCATTAGGGTAACGCGGAACGCGGCAATTGCAACCCTTAGTTAGACGAGCGGTATGCCCGCATCGGGGGCATACAAAGAACGGCCGGCCGCGCATGTTCCTGCGCGGCCGGCCGTTTGACGTTTTCGCAGATAAAACCTGCCAAAATAAACCTGTCCCTTTTTGGCAGGTTACTCGTGCTGGTTGGTGCGGCGTTCGTACTCCTCGGGGGTGATGACATCCTCGATGCGTAGGTTGACGCCCGCCACCTCAAGGCCGGTCATCGCGGCGAGGCGCTCGGACACACGCGCCTTAACGTCGTCGAAAATCGCGGGCGCGTAGGCGCCATACTCGATAATGACGGAAATGTTGACGACCACGCGGTTGTCATCGGTGACCTCGACCGTCACGCCCTTGGTCAGGTTCTCGGCACCAAACTGCTCCTGTACAAAGTGCATGAGGTTGCCCTTCATGCCCAAGACGTGCGGCACCTCGCGAGTGGCCATGGCGACGATCTTCTCGATCACGCCGTTAGAATAGGTCAGCGAGTCCTCGGACTCGTCTGCTTCCTCATCATCCTCGTCCGCATCATCGGCGGACTCGGCCTCGACGAGCGCCTCATCCTCGAGCGTTACGTCCTCGGCCTCGGCGGTGACGGTCTCGTCTGCCTCGAGCTCGGTATCGGCCACATCGACCTTCGTATTAAAAGCCATGGTTCCTCCTTATGCCTGCCGCGGATGCGACAGTCGAATACATATTAGCGGCCGCTAAACAGACGGCCGAAGAAGTTGACGATCCCGTTCTCGCCGTCGCGAATTTGGCCGATCACGGCGCCGATCAGCACGAAGAATGCAATGACAAGTGTGTCCCACAGGCCGAGCGTGAGCACCAACACGGCGAGGATAAAGCCAGCGACGGCGCCAAGCGTGGTGTTGGGATGACGCACAGCATAGCTCCAGATGGCAGCGCCCGTACCCTTGATGAGACCCATAGCCTCGTCAAAATCCGCGGCTGCCGCGTCTTGTAACTCGGTTGCCTCTGCTTTGGAATCAACAGGTTCGTTCGCCGGCGTGGCGCTCTGGTCAATCGTCAGGCGCGGCGTACGAGCGGTCTTATCTTGATTGGTATCACTCACCGGAAACCTCCACGGTCTGGACGGTAGTCTTGGACGGCAAAAAACGGACGCGTGCGGTCGTGCCCGGCGTGCCGAGCATGGTGTCGCAGGCCTCCTCGATACGTTGCTGCATCGCGGCTGCAAGGGAGGCCACGTCCCGGTCGTCAAGCGCGATAGCCTCGACCTTAAAACGGACGTGCGAATCGTCGGAGCCTTGGACGCGGGCCTCGACATGCTCGACCATCACGCGGTCGTCGCGCTCGGCAGCGGCCCTGGCGCACGAAGAAAGCGCCGCAAGGGTAACCTCGATATTGCGCTCCCCCGCCGGATGCACGCAGGACGGTTCGCGACGGGCGAACATCAGGCGGAAGAAGCTTACCAGCACGCCGATCGCCACGACGCCGGCGCACGCCGTGACGACGATGCGCGGCATGGGGTCGCGCATCAGCAACATAAAGCGATACGTATACGGCCCCCAAAACTGGCAGACAAGCGTACCCAGCGCCACGATGGTGGCGGCAAGGTACACGATCGCTAGGGCTCGTTTGAGTACGCGCACGCGGCGCTCCCTTCAAATCTCGGCTCTCGAAATGCAAAACGGTTCGCATCATTATAAAAGAGCCGGGTCCGGTGCTCTACGCACGCGGATCCGGCTCATCTATTCCACGAGACTTGCATGCTCGCTTCATTATGCCCAGATATGCACGGCTTAACCCGTGCGAGCGCTACTCCTCCTCGAGGGCAGCGATGACCTCGTCGGTCATGTCCATGGTGCTGTAAACATCCTGGACGTCGTCGAGCTCCTCAAGACGGTCGATGAGGCGCTGAACCTTCTTGGCGTCGGCGCCGGAGACCTCGGTCGGGGTGGTCGGGACCATGGTGGTCTCGGAGCCCTTGACCTGGACGCCCTGCTCCTCGAGCGCCTTGGAGACAGCCATGACCTCGTTGGCAGTAGTCCAGACGATCCACTCCTCGCCGGCATCCTCGTAGTCTTCGCCACCGGCCTCGGCGATGGCCATCATGAACTCATCCTCGTCACCAGCAGCACCGTTGGCGATCATGGTCTCCTTCTTGGCGTTCTCGTCCAGGATCTCCTTGGCGACGACGATCTGGCCCTTGCGCTCAAACTGGAAGGCGACGGAGCCGGAGGTGCCCAGGTTGCCACCAGCGTGGGAGAAGGCGGAACGGACATCAGCGGCAGTACGGTTGCGGTTGTCGGTCAGGCAGTCGACGTAGACGGCGACACCGGCGGGACCGTAGCCCTCGTACACGATGTTCTCGTAGACGGCAGCATCGGCGCCCGAACCAAAAGCCTTGTCGATAGCGGACTTGATCTTGTCCTTAGGCATGGACTGAGCCTTGGCCTTGGCAACGGCAGCGGCGAGGCTGGCGTTGTTCTCGGGCAGCGGGTCACCGCCGAGACGGGCAGCAACGGTGATGTTGCGGCTGAGCTTGGAGAAAAGGGCGGAACGCTTGGCGTCCTGCGCGCCCTTACGATGCTTGGTTGTGGCCCACTTAGAGTGTCCGGACATACGTGTCTCCTATCGGTTTCGACCTAAAGCCCAGCGCAGATGCTCGGGCAATATAAACAAACGTCGTTATGATATACCTACTGGCCTGCGAGATAAACCCCAAAATGAAGGCGTCGTGATGATGCCACCCTTTGGTGCAAAGTAACCTGACCCCAATGCACCAAGTTAGGACCAGAGGAAGTCGCTGCGGGTGACGGTGGCGCCGATGGCGAAGGGCATGCAGGCGATGGCCGGATACAGGTAGCGCATGTAGGTCGAGCCATTGCACGGGCCAATCAGGCACACAGCGAGCACGCCCAACAGCGGCACCCAGATTGCCAGCGCACGCCATGAATGACGACGCAGCAGGTAGACCACCACGGCGATCATGATCCACACATAGGTGGCCGAGCTCATGGTGAGCGAGATAAACGGGATGCGCTGCACCGCCACGCGATACAGGTTGATCAGGTGGTCGCACCAGCGCACCACCTTGCTATCGACCGGATGGAAGTCGAAGTACTTGAGATTGTCGGGACGCGCCATAATCTCGGCACTGCGCGCCGTGCTGTAGACCCACGCATCGCGGGCACTCGGATAAAAGTAGCCGTAATAGTTATTGATGAGCGCCGAGATATAGCACTCGGGATCCTTTTTGAACATCTGGGCCCACACCTCAAAATAGGCCTTGATGTCCTCCTGCGAGGCGTATTCGTTAAAGCAATTTTTGACGGCATCCGACTTATCCGGGTTATAGCGGCGGCCCAGATTCTCGTACTTGAGCACACGGTCGATCACGGCACGCTCTTCGTCGGTCACCAAGCCGTCGCAAGGAGCCTCCACGATGGTGCCGTCCTCCTTAACCGTGGGGTTGACGCCCGAGTTGAGGCCGTCGTGCTTTTGGACGAAACGAGCCGTCTGCTGGAACGGAATCGAGAGGATTTCGCGCTTGGAACCAGGCGTGATGTCGTGCGCCGGCATAAAGACCTTGGTGAAGTACATATTAGAGGCAAGGCAGAGCGCGAGCACCGCGAGAACGCCAACCCAGCGGAAACGCGGGATGGCGCCCGAAGGCGCAGCACCAGTCTGCTTGGCTGCACGACGAGCCACATGCACGTCCCATACGCAAAACGCCGCCGCGATTACGCATGCCGCCAGGGGAAACACCAGACCTCCATTGCGCAGAAACGTGGAACCCATGGCACCCAGAGCGAGCAGCAGCCAGTCGTGGCGCGCAAAGAGCACGGGGGCTTTCTCGCCCGCTCGCTCGACATTGGCATCACGACGGGGCAAGCCACACGCAACGAGCTTGACGGTCTGTACCAGCAGCACCAAGAACGCGTCGGCAAACAGCACGTCTTTGGTGAGCAGCGCCGCGTAGTTAGAGAACATCGGCATAAACGCAAAGAACAGCAGGATCGCACCGCGAACCGGCAGGCTCACGCCCAGTTTGCGCAGCGACGAAATGGAATAGGCCATGCAGGCAGCCGTGATGACAAATTGAGTGCAGGTATAGATGATGAGGCCCGCGTTAGCGCTGTTGAACAGCGAAAGCCCCAGCTGAACGCACGAGCCGATAATGGCCGTGTGCACCACGGGGTGATGTCCGTTGAGCAGCACGTTGGGGTTGAGTAGGCGCAGGTAGTCGCTCGTGCCGTTGGGATAGTTGAACCACTGGCGAATCTGCGCACCCGTATCTCCCATAAAAAGGCCGGGCAGCGAAGCGATGAGCGTGGGCGCCCAGGCGATCATAAGCACCAGGAAGGGCCCGGCAAAGGGATGGACCGAGAGTACGGCGTGAGCCACACGCCATATGCGGCCAAAGTGCGCTTCGGAAAACGGAATGCGCCGAGAGCTCAGCCAATCTAGACACTCAAAGGCAAGGTAGAAGGCAACGATCGCCAGGAGCATCCAGCCCGCGCCGCCAATCCAGGCGCAGATGATGCGAGCTTTGTCGCCAAGGACGATCTCGGCCGAGTCGGTGAGGTCGTAGCTGCGGCCGAACACCATGCAGATGGCGAAAAACAGCGACGGCAGAATGATTGATGGGCGCCAGGTGTCGCCGCGGCCAAAGAACACGTAGCGAAACGGCAGCGTGAGCAGGCAGGCAAGTGCAAGCAGCATGACCGCGTCGGTATGGCCGGCAAACGAGAGGAGTACCTCGTAGCACACGTACAGCATGCCCGAGGCTTTGGGGTCAATCGCCAAGACTGCGTTGCTCGACACCGGCGCGGGATCGATGGAAAACGCCGTGGTCGCCAACAGCGCGAGCAAAAATGCGATGAGCGTCTGCTTGGCGGGGTAGCGCTTAAACCAGACGATGCGAGCGGCATCGCGCGCAGCCGTTGTGGAGAGGTCGGAATCCTTCACAGTCCAAAGAGCCTTTCTAGAAACCTATCAAACTCGGCAAAACCACCACAAAGGTGCCTGTCCCCTTTGTGGTGGTATGTGGTGGTTAGGCGTCGAGGTAGATGCGCTGGGGGCGATTGCGGTGTCGGGCGAAGATAATGAGCGCCAGGCCGGCGATCACGAGCGGCAAACTCAGCAGCTGACCCATGGTGATAACGCCACCCAGCAGATAGCCCAACTGCGCATCGGGCACGCGCACGAACTCGACGAGGAAGCGGACGATGCCGTAACCCATCACAAACACGCCCATAAACGTGCCTTGGGGCAGTAGCGGCTTTTTGCGGCTGAGCACCTGCAGAATGCAAAAAAGCACGATGCCCTCAAGAAATGCCTCGTAGAGCTGGGAGGGGTGACGAGGCATATCCCCCGCGGTGCCACCGAAGACCACGCCCCAGGGCAGATCGGTCGGCTTGCCCCACAGCTCTCCGTTGACAAAGTTGGCACAACGGCCCAGGCACAGCGCCAGCGGAGCACCGATAACTGCAAGGTCGGCAATGGTCCAGGCGTCGAGCTTATACATGCGGCACACGATGATGCCGCCGATAATGCCGCCGACCAGGCCACCGTGGAAACTCATGCCGCCCTCGTTGGTGGCAAAGATCTCGAGCGGGTGCGCCCAGTAGTAGCCATCACCGTAAAAGACGACGTAGAACAGGCGCGCACCGATAATGAGGCCAAAGACCACGCCGACCACGACACTCGTCAGGTCATCAATCGTGATGTCAAAGCCCCAGCGACGCTGCGTGCGGTACATGACGACCGCCGTGAGCAGGGCGCCGACCACATAGGCCAGACCATACCAGTAAATCGTGATAGGCCCCGCCGAAATCGCGACGGGATCAAGCATATGGTAGAAGTCGTTGAGCATGTCGACCCTCCTACTCCCTACATACAAATGCGGCCGCGGGCCTTGCGCTCGCAGCCGCATATCTGGGCGTAACGTCTATGCGGAGCATGCCGTCCGCAGCTTTCGCAGCTTAGAACGGCGCGTACTCGTCGTACAGGTCGTCGGTCTCGCCAGAAGCATTGACCTGCTCGACACGGGTGACGCCGGGCACGTGCTCCTTCAGGATGCGCTCGATGCCCATAGACAGGGTCAGCGAGCTCATGGGGCAGCCGGCGCAGGCGCCCTGCAGCTCCAGCTTGACAACGCCCTCGTCGTCGACGCCCACATACTCCATATCGCCGCCATCGGCCTGCAGGTTGGGGCGAATCTCTTCAAGAACCTTCTTAAGCAGCTCTTCGTTAACAGCCACAGGGGCTCCTTTCTCACAATAACGCGGGCACGCCCGCGGACAGGGGCTATGTTACTACAGCCATGTACCCGCTTAGGCGCCAGCCATGCGTGCGGACACGACTTTCACGAGCAGTCAATTTAGGACGGGGCTCTTTTAGCTGCTTTTTGTTGCCAGCTGGCGTTGCCACGCGCTACTGCCGAGCCTGCCCCTCGGTGCCGATGTGAACATCGACGATAACCTGGCGGTAGCTGATGCCGCAGGAGTCGAGAATACGGCGGCTGATGCGTCCATCATCGGTGTCGGCGTACTTGTTGTCCAGGTAGACAACCTCGCCCACGCCCACCTGCGCCAAAATCTTGGCGCAGTCGTGGCACGGGAACAGTGTGACGTAGACCGTGGAACCCTCGAGGTCCTTGAGCGAGCCACGGTAGTTGAGCACGGCGTTGGCCTCGGCATGGACCACGTAGTTGTGCTTGTCCTGCAGCGGGTCGTCGCTCGTACCCCACGGGAAAAAGTCGTCGTTGAGCGCCGAGGGTGTACCGTTGTAGCCCACCGAAAGGATGCGGTGGTTGGTGCTGGCGATGCACGCACCCACCTGTGTGTTGGGGTCCTTGCTGCGGCGCTGCGCGGCGATGGCCACGCTCATAAAGAACTCGTCCCAGCTAATGACGTCCAGGCGCTTGCCTGACGAAGTTTGATGAAGATCGTCCGACATGGCAGACACCTCCGTAATCGCAATAGTTTGACCCATTGTAGCAGGTGAAAGGTAGGGCGTTTGTCCCACCGGCGCCCTCACATTTACACGCGGCGGGGCTTTTGGTTGATGCGGTACAGCTCGGCGAGACCCCGCAGCGTCAACGCGTCGTCGACCGTCAGGCTGTGGCCGACCAACGCCGCGAGCGGGTCGGCATCGTCGCCGGTGATGACGATGGGCACGTCGCCCTCCCCCGCGGCCTTGGTCGCGCGCATCTCGGCGAGCACCATGTCGAGCATGCCGTCGATGCGGGCCACCTCGCCCAGAACCACGCCCGAACGCATGGCCTCGCGCGTGTTGCGACCGATCACATGCGTCGGCGCCGAGGGCTCAACCTGCGGCAGGCGCGCCGCAGCTGCCGAGAGCGAACGGGCGCCGAGCGCCAGCCCCGGCGCGATAACGCCGCCGACAAAGGTGCCGTGCGCGTCGATGACCTCGATATTGGTCGTGGTGCCCAGGTCGATCACGATGCACGGAGAGCCGTAGACGGCACGGGCCGCCACGGCGTCGGCGATGCGGTCGGGACCGATCTCGGCCGGGTCATCGTAGTGCACAGGCATGCCGGTCTTGAGGCCCGGTCCCACAGTGAGCACGCGCCCCGTACAGGTGCGAGAAAGCGCCGTCTTCCACGGGCGCTCGAGCGCCGGCACCACGCAGCTCAGCACGGCAGCCGTGGGCACAAGTGTGCCCGGCATGCCCGCATCGGCCGCCAGCGCGGCCATGACTTGAGCGAGACGCATACGCGCTTCATCGGCCGTAATACGGGTCGGCGTCGTGATCTCGCACGTCGCAAGCGGGCATTCCTGCGCCGCAGCCGAATCCTCGGCAAACAGACCAAAGCGAATGAACGTGTTGCCCACGTCGACCGTCAATATGTATGCGCACCCATTAAGCATCATCGGCGCTCCTTTCGTCTGCCCAGCAGTATATCGCCTACCCGAACCAGCCATCCCAGGTAGTCATTTTGGGACGGGGCAATTTTAGCTACCCCAATATGTCGGTTGATATTTGCCCCAATCCCAGATAATTCGTCGACTGTCAAAGGGTAGCTAAAATAGCCCCGTCCCAAAATGACTACCTTGCGGCTATACTGATGCGCGGTCGCGCGCGGGCTCACGCGGCGGCCCTTGGTAACCCGACTTCCCGCGCCGTATCCGTAGCGGCGCTCCCGGGGGAAGCGGATATACGCAAAGGAGTTTTATATGAGCAATCCCTCGAACCGCGCTTCGATGCGCGGGCAACTCACGCTGCGCGGCGTCGTCATCGGCGTCCTTGGCTGCGTGATCATCACGGCAAGCTCGGCCTATACCGCCCTCAAGATGGGTGCGCTCCCCTGGCCGATTATTTTCGCTGCCGTCATTTCGCTGTTCTTCCTTAAGCTCATGGGCAACGCCAGCCTCAACGAGGCAAACGTCACCCACACCATCATGTCCGCAGGCGCCATGGTCGCCGGCGGTCTGGCGTTTACCATCCCGGGCGCCTGGATGCTGGGCTATGCCGACCAGATCAGCTGGCTCGACATGTTTATCGTGGCACTCGCCGGCACCATCTTGGGCCTTCTGGCGACAGCACTCATCCACCGTCACTTTATCGTGGACGCCGCGCTTGAGTTCCCAACCGGCAACGCCGCAGCTCAAACCCTGCGTGCTACCGAGGCCGGCGGCAAGACCGGCAAGCAGCTCTTTGGCTCCATGGCCATCGCCGGCATATACAGCGTGCTGCGCGACGCCCTGGGCGTGGTTCCCAGCATGCTGTGCACGCTCAATATCCCCGGCGTGACCTTTGCCATCTACAACTCGCCCATGTTGCTGTCCATCGGCTTTTTGGTGGGCTTCGCCCCCGTCGCGTTCTGGTTTGCCGGCGCGCTGCTGGGCAACTTTGGCATCATTGTCGGCGGCACCGCTGCCGGTCTGTTTGACGTTATGACCGCACAGGGCATTGTTAAGTCCCTGGGTATGGGCCTCATGATGGGCTTTGGCGTCGCCGTCGTCCTCAAGGACATCCTGCCGCAGGTCGCCGGTATCGTCCGCGGCCTCGCCGCCGACAGCTCCACCGACACCGACGAGCAGTCGCTCATCTCGGGCTCCCTTAAGCTCGACGCCGGCATCATCGGCCTGGGCGCTGCCGCCATCGCCGTGAGCGTTGCCATCGTACTCGATCTTGGCCCTGTTCCAGCCGTCATCGTCACGCTGTTCACCTTTGTCACCACCATCATGAGCGCGCAGAGCTGCGGCCAGACGGGTATCGACCCCATGGAGATCTTTGGCCTCATCGTCATGCTCATCGTGGCTGCCTTCGCGCAGCTCGCGCAGGTCAAGCTGTTCTTCATCGCCGGCATCGTGGCCGTGGCGTGCGGCCTTGCGGGCGACGTCATGAACGACTTTAAGGCCGGCGCCGTGCTGGGCACCAACCCGCGTGCGCAGTGGATCGGCCAGGCCATCGGCGGCATCGTGGGCGCCGTGGTCGCTGCCGCCGTCATGGTCGCGCTCGTCACTGCCTATGGTCCGGACGCCTTTGGCCCCGACAAGAGCTTCGTTGCCGCGCAGGCAAGCGTGGTCGCCACCATGGTCTCGGGCATCCCGAGCGTGCCGTGGTTCGCAGGCGGCTTTATCGCCGGCATCGTCATGTACTGGCTCGGCATTCCGGCCATGATGATCGGCCTGGGCGTGTACCTGCCGTTCTATATGTCGCTCACGGCTTTCCTGGGCTCCTGCGTTAAGCTCGCCTACGACAAGTGGGCCGCTCACCGCGACGCCGAGGCCGGTCTTTCGGACGAGGAGAAGGCCGCCAAGGATGCCGCCTTCCAGGAGCAGGGCCTGGTCGTTGCCAGCGGCCTGCTGGGCGGCGAGTCCATCGTCGGCGTTATCCTGGCGTTTGTCTCCGTGGGCTTGAGCCTGCTGGGCTAAGCTGAGCAGCTGCTCGACAGCAACCATATTGCCTACGGCTTGCCCGGCCGGTAGCTTCTGCGGCTGCTGACCGGGCTTTTTGATATCGAAACAAAGAAAGGTCGGCGCGCTGCGTTTAACAGCGCGCCGGCCTTATCGGTTAAGCTATCGAAGCGTTCCTGCTATGAACCGAAGTTCGTTGCAGAATCTACGCTCGAAACGCTACATCTGCTTGCGACGACGATCGCTCAGCGTCACACCAGCGGCCACGAGGGTGATACCGCCGATGACGAACACCTCGCCCGCAAGAGCGGAGTCATCGCCAGTCTGGGCGAGCGCGGCCGACGTGGCCTTCTTCTTGGCGACAGGAGCCTTTGCAGCAGCCTGCGCAACCTGAGGCTTGGCCTGCGGCTCGGCCTTGGGATGATACTTGTCGTACTCGGCCTGCGCGGCAGCCAGGGCATCCTTGGCATCGCCAAGCTCGGCAAGCGCGGCGGCATAGGCGTCGTTGGCATCGGACAGTTTGGCATCGGCATCGCTCAGAGCAGCCTTGAGACCAGCAGCGGCATCGACGGCGGTCTTATAGCGAGCGTAGGCAGCGTTCAGCTTGACCAGCTTCTCGTTGCCCGTCGTGCCCGCGGCAAGGGATGCCTTGTGGTCGACAGCCTCAAGATCGGCCTTGAGTGCCTCATCGCTGGCAAGCTCGGCCTTGGCCTTGACGATCTCGAAGTTCGCATCGACGACGGCTTCGTTGGCGGCCTCGAGCTGCTTCTGGGCATCGGCGACGCCGGCGACGGCGGCGTCATAGGCGACCTTGGCGTCGTCGACCGCTTTCTGGGCTCCAGCGAAGCGCTCAAAGGCCTTGTTCGCGGTGGCCAGCTCGCCCTCGGCGGCCTTGACCTTCTCCTGTGCGTCGGACAGGGCCTGCTTCTTGGCGGCAACTGCCTGCTTGGCGTCCGAAAGAGCGGTCGCGGCGTGCACGTCTGCGGCCTGAGCCTTGTCAACGCCAGCCTGGGCAGCGCCGTCAGCCTTCTTGGCATCGTTAAGCGTGCCCTGCTTGTTCGCAAGGTCCGTCTTGGCGGCATCGCGCTTGGCGGTAAGGTCCTTGACCGAAGCCGTGGCATTGTCATACGCCTCATTGGCCTGTTCGGACTTTGCCTTGGCGGCATCGCGGGCGCTGCGAGCCTTCGCCTTGTGAGCAGCGGCGTCGGCTGCCTTCGTCTTGCTGTCAGCAAGCGTGGCGTTTGCCTTATCGAGAGCCGCCTGGGCAGTAGCGGCCTCGGCCTTGGCGGCATCGAGGTTCTGCTTGAGGGACTCGATGTCGATTCCGCCGAGTGCGTCCTTCGCGGCGTCGTATGCCGTCTTCGCGGCGGCGGTACCGGACTTAGCCTTCTCGTACTCACCCTTGGCGGTGTTCATGTTCACATCTGCTGCGGTGAAAGCGTCCTGGGCGGCATCCTGCCCGTTTACAGCTGCGAAGTAAGCTTCCCTAGTAGTTCCAAAGTTCTTCTGCGCCTCGGCGAGCTTGCCCTGAAGCTCCTTGAGCTGCGCCTTCTGCGCCTGCGTGCCGCCAGCGTTATAGGCAGAGTCGATGTAGTCGTTCACGAGCTTCTTGAACTCGGAGACAGTGAAATCCTTCTGCCCCGTGCTCCCGCTATAGTCGAAAACGGTTACCTCGGAATCGGTATTCTTACCGCTACCGGTCGCGATGCCGATAGCCTTCGCGCCGGCATCGATGATGTTTAGATAGTGCCCGCACTCATGGTAGATGCTGTTGTAGTGCTGGTAGATATAGTAGGAATCATATCGATGGCTTCCAAGTGCGTCACCATACTGCTCGACGTACTTATCGAACGCCTTTTTCTCCTGGGTGTAGAGACCGGTATATGGCCAGCCGAGGGTATCCTCGGTCTCGCCTCCGGTGTATGCCCCGCCGCCGCCTGCAAGATTCTCACCTTGATCGAAATAGCAGTTCGAGTGTCCCCAGATGTTCGATGAATATGATGTATTGAGGGCGGCTGCCGCAGTCATGCGGAGGCTGACGCTAAGCTCAGACTGGCCGTTCGCCTTGCGGAGGTTGTTCTGGGTATCGAGGTAGGTCAGGGCGTTACGCATCTGCTCCAAGGAGAGCGGATTGGTGTCGCGAGACATGTCCTGATCGACGTACTTGTCATACCAGTCCTGTTTCTCTGTCGTCCCCATGAGCATCGACGCGGCGGTACTTGCATTCGACTTCTGCTGGGCGGTGAAATCGCTGCTGTTGCTGATGTAGGCCATAAAGCCGAGCATGCCCTTATTGATGACTTCCTGGTCAACGGTCATGTTGGACTTTAGGTCTGCAATCTGCTGCTCAAGAGCCTCAACCTGGGCATTAGCAGCGTCATAAGCCTTTTCCGCGGCGTTCGAAGCAGCGCAGGCTGCCTCCCACTCACTGCGCTTCTGCTTGCGAACTTCGACAAGCTTATCGTACGCGGTCTTCTTGTCTGCTTCGGCCTGCTGTGCCTTCTCGTATGCGGCCTTGGCGGCGTCGCGCTTGCTGACGGCGGCGTTGTACTCCTTGCTTACCGCATCATATGCAGACTGGGCAGATGCCATGGCAGCGTTGGCGGCGTTGGCCTTCTCCTGTGCGGCGGTGGCGGCAGTCTGCGCGGCCTGCAGGTTCGCCTGTGCGGTGGCGTCTGCAGTCGTCGCGGCTTCGAGCGCGGCCTGCGCGGTCGCGAGCTCGCTGGCGGCAGTGTTCTTGGCGGCCTCAAGCGCACTCAGGTCAACACCCGTACCCGAGACGGCAGCATCGAGCGCGGCCTGCGCCTGGTTGAACTTCTGCTGGGCGTTATCGCGCGCGGTGGTTGCGGCTGCGAGAGCAGCAGCAGTCTCCTGCTTCTTGGCCTGGGCAGTCGTCAAAGCTGCCTCGGTATTCTGCTTTTCCTGCTGGGCGCTGGCCTCGGCAGCCTTGGCCTGGTCCAGATTGGCCTGTGCAGTAGTAACGGCCTTATTGGCGTCATCGAGCTTTGCCTGCGCGTCCTCGACGGCCTTCTTGGCGGCCTCGTACTCGTCCATACCCATGGCCTCGAGCTTAGCCTGGGCATCGTCGAGGGCCTTCTTGGCCTCATCCTGCTTTGCCTTGGCGTCCTTGAGCGCCTGGGTCTTATCCTCGACACTCTTGTTGGCCTGTTCGAGCCGATCGTTCAGGTCGCCCAGCTTCTTCTGCTGCTGCTCGGTCTTTTCGACGGCGGCTTTGAGCTCGTCAATCTTCTCCTGGAGCGCGGCGACTTCTGCTGCGTTCTGCTCGATTTCGTTGTCGCTCACAGCCTGCGAGGCCTGATTCTTTTGCTGCTGCGCCTGCTTTTGAGACTGGCCCGCCGCATCGGCGTTCTTCTGGGCGGCATCGTAGGCGGCCTTAGCGTCCTTGAGCTGCTTTGCCGACTCCTCGGCCAGCTGGGCAGCCGTCTTTACGACCGCTTGGTTACCGGCGGCAACGGTGTTCTCTACAGAACTACCCCCCCCCTGAACAGAATCGCCGTTACCGGTTGACGGTGCGGCGATTGCCGCCAGCGGCGACATGAGCGGCTGAGCGATGAGGCCCGCCGTCAAAACGGTTGCGACGGCGCGGTTGGCAACGCCCTTGACATTGACGGCCTTAGCCCGAGGCTCAAAGTGTTGTGGGCTGTAGTTTGCCATGGCTTTCTCCCTTTGACACGGATGTATCCATACGCTTCAAAATGTAGGAGCTGATTTTTGAATTCTGTTGCGCAACATTGGTCACCGGCGGATTTTTTGAAATTCGCGCTCTCGTGCTTCACAATTTCGTCACATATGTAGGAGCTGGTGCATCATATTCTTGCGGGATCGAATTGAGCCTGTAATTTGCATTTGCTCCCGCGTCATCCGCCCTATCGGATTCCGCATCCAACAGACACCTCGCCTGCCACGGTGTAGAGTTAGGACAACGGGCGCGTTGCGCGGACCGCGCTGGAACGAGGTGAAAATGGAACTCGATAGACAACAACTCAAGCGACTGCGTGAGCGTCATCATCGGCGTCACGGCATCCGCCCTGCCCATAGTGAGGCTGCCGAACAGGCTGGTCGCTTTTTAAAGCGCGCATTCAACATTCGCGAGGGACGCGCGCCCTATCACGTGATCCGCAAGCGTTTTGTAAACGGGGCGCGTCTGACTGGCTCCCACCTATGCATCCTCATCATCGCCATGCTCATCGCAAGCATCGGCCTCGATATCGACTCGGACATCGCCATCGTGGGTGCCATGCTCATCTGCCCGCTCATGGGATCGGTCCTTGCCATGGCATATGGCATCGCCACGCTCGACCGTGAGATTACCGTCGAAGCCATCGCCAGCCTTGCGCTGCAGATGGCCTTTTGCCTGGTCACGTCCACGTTGTACTTTAAGCTCTCGCCCCTTGGCACCACCACAGCTGCCATCATCGACAATTCGACACCGACTGTGTGGGACCTTGCCGTCGCGCTCGCGGGCGGCTTTGCGGGCGGGCTGGGCAACTCGCGCGATCAGGAGCCCGCCACGCTCATCGCCGGCGTGGCCGTGGCGACCGCACTCATGCCGCCCCTGTGCGCAGCTGGTTACGGCATCGCCATCGCGAGCGGGTCGCTGTTTCTCTCGGCGCTCTACGAATTTGGCATCAACGTAGTCTTTATCGCGCTGGCTGCCGAAGCCGTGCTGCTTCTTTTGCGTGTACCGCTCAAGCGTGATCTCAACGGCGACGGCATTGTGACCGCCGAAGAAGATGCCGAGGTCGACGAGCTGTCACGCAAGGTGCGCCGCCGCATTATTGTGGGCACGGTGATCTTTGCCATCCCCTGCATCGTTATGACCGCGGGGTCTATTGGCTCGGCGCAGGCCGGCGTGCAGGACGGCTACGGCGTCACCGAGACCACACGCGAGCTTGCCGCGGTGCTGCCGGGCTTTAAGGATTACACCGTCGCCGTCGAGACCTCGGCCACCGAAGGCGACGAGGAGGGCATCGTCGAGCGCGAGATTGTCGCCCATGTGACAACGAGCGAGGCGCTCGGGGCGCACGACCGCCACGTCGCCCGCAAGCTCATCGACCTCAATGTGCCCGAGCTCGATCGCGTGGAGTTCGATGTGAAGTGATGCCGGCGCGGGATGAATGCTCGCACGGACGCAAGTTACGACGAGGCGCAGACGCGATACGGACACGAGCAAATTGCGGGGTGCAGTTCACACCCGAGCCCCGCTCGCTGTTTTATTGCCGTGAATCAGACGTCCGCATCGACATCGCCAGACTCCACCGTAAACGCCGGACCGGTGCTCACAAGATAAAATCGGGTCACCTTAGTATTTCTAATATAGGTAAATCTGCCCCTGATTGCGTCGGCGCGATATATACGCCACGTGGACCGTACCGATTTTTTCGCCGTATTCCCTCGTTAATACCACAATATTGGGGTCGTCCGTACGCTTAAACTGCCCGTCAACGCAGCTGCCGTCTTTGTCGACCAGTTGCCAACGATGGTTATCCTCTTCATGAAAGGCCAGAGTTTCCAGACTTGTTTTGTCATCCCGATAGTAACCATCAATGGCAAAGCCTTCGGAAACGCATTCCTGCATATAGGATGTTTCTCGATTTATAGCAAACTGCCCTGCAGCGCCCAGGAGCACAGCCAGGCAGACCACTGCAAGGGCTATCGAGATAGCACGGCGGCTCATGTTAACCAGCCCGATACTTGTTTAACGGAGTGCAAAACATACTTGGTACCTCCGATATCAAAGCAAACGTCACCCGCGGCCCGCCGGAAACTATGTGTTTCTAACATCAAACCATATGGCAACCACTCGCGAGAGGAGTATCGGCGAACGGTGCATTTTTTTGCGTTCTATTGGGCAAACGTCAACGCGCGCCACAGCTCTTGCTCGACCTATTCAGATCTTGTCGCATACTACCGTAAACCCCCAATGCTTCCGCCCCCGAACTATTCAAGGCAGCCGCGATGCCGCTCAATCCAGTCCACGGCAAAATCGACAAGCTCGCGTTGGCGCATAAAGCGAATCATTCCGTTACCGAGAGGCGCCGTACGCACCGGGCATTCACGCTCAAAAGCAGCGCCGATCTCGTCGAAGTCCTCGCCGTCGACAAAAAGTGTGCGGTACTCCTTCCACACGCGCTGGCCGTTTTCCATGATCGCGCTGTGTTCCACGCAGTCGTGCTTGCCGGGGTACTGCGCACGGGCGTCTGCCAAATGCAGTGACGTATTCTTGTCATAGCCAACGCCCACCAGCAGAACATAGCCGTCCAAATCGTACAGACGCGCGATGGGCGATCCATCGCCAAAGATGTTGCTCAGGTCGTGGTTCTCCGTCAGGAATTGCGCATGCTGGCCGTTTGCCGCCACTGAACGCGCTGGGTGATCGCTGCGAAACGTGCCCGGCCACGTCCGGAACATCTCAGCCACGGCACCCATCGTGTTGGTGGGCGTAATGCGCTTGTCATAGACAGGCCAGTTATCGCGAATCAGCTGCCACCATTCTTGCGGCTCTTGCCAATGGACACCACTCTCGGGGTCCAAGTTTTTCCATGATTGCGTCGGCATCATGATGGTACCGGCCTCGCCCACCATCTGGAGCAGCGCCTCGATCACCGGCTGCGCGCCGCCGCACACATATCCAAGCGCGCTGAGCGAGCAATGGACCATAACCGTCTGCCCTGCGCACATACCGACGGCGGAAAGCGCGTCGAGGATATCCTGCTTAAGCACGATTTGCCGATTCATTACCGTTTCCTCTCTATCCCCACACATCAGTTTCTTTTACGTCATGCGCCGAAATAGCACACGGGCCATGCGGCGCATGACGCTGCAAATGATACGTTTCCCAATGTTGCCGAGGGATCATTTTTTAGTACTTGAAGAAGCCCTCGCCCGAGCTTTCGCCCAGCTTGCCTTCGTCGAGCATCTTCTTGAGGACGGACGCCATAGCCTTAAAGTTGTAGGGCATCATCATCTTCTTGAGCAGCGGGCTCACCAGGCCCGGGACCTTCTGATACTGCATAACGATGTTGTACGCCGTCTGGATGCCCACGGTGTCGAATACGCGGAACGGGCCCTTGGGAGCGCCGGTGCCGCGCGTCCATGCGAGGTCGATGCTCTTGGGATCGCTCACGCCCGAGACATACAGGTCGAGGCCCGAAAGCAGCCATGGCACCAGCATGGAATTGAGCAGATAGCCGTTCTTTTCCTTGTTGACGGGCAGGGCAAGCATGCGAATATCGTTGGCAAAGTCGACGAGTTCATCGAAATAGCGCTTGTCGGTTTGGCTTTGGGCCATGACCTCGGTCATGTTGTTCTTCCAGATAGAGTTGGCAAAGTGTAGCGATAGGTACTTCTCGGGGCGGCCGGTGTACTTGGCAAAGGTGCTCGGCAGCAGCGTGGAGGAGTTGGTGACGATGACGGTCTTTTGCGGGAGAACCGGGGCGAGCTTCTTGTAGAAGTCGATCTTTGCCTGGGTGTCCTCGGCCATAGATTCGATGATCAGGTCGGCGTCGGCCACTGCCTTGGCAAGATCGAGCTCCAGCTTGAGTGTGGAGTAGGCGCGCTCAACGGCGGCGAGTGCCGCCTCCCTGTCGAAGGTCTGGTCGCTATCGGCGATACCGGCGCACCACTCGCCCGTGCCGTCCGCCATGCCCTCGATAGCAGCGATGTACTCCTCGCGCACATGATCGATCTTGGGCTGGGTGCGGCCGATGCTGCCCTCGCTGCGCAGCCAAATCGTTACATCAAAGCCGCAGTAGGCAGCCTGAAAGGCAATCTGGCTTCCCAGCACGCCGCCGCCGGCAACGCAAACGGTCTTGTAGCTCATGAAACGGTCCTCTCTTACGTAATTCCATAGATGTGTTTTTATTCAACCGTATGGAGGCTACGAGCCGGGGGCTGGTTCTACAAACGGACGCTTTTACGCGGTGAACGGCTACACCTGTTCATTAACTCAGGGCTCCGAGGGCGATTTTTTGTGCCACCGGGACGTCGTTTTCGAAAGTGCGGTGAAAAATTGAGTTTCGTCGACCAGACCGACTTTTTTAACAACAAAACCGCAGGTAACGAGAGCCCAAAAGAGGAGTGTGCTCGGGAGGTTCGCGTTTTTCCCCGCACTTCCGAAATCCGAGTCCGCTGAAGGCGTCAACAAGCCCATTTACGCAACATATGTCCAGCAAAAACGGGTGGTAGCCGGCACGGCTGCCACCCGTTTGTCTCATATCCAGCCCAAAGCGGGCCGTTTACTTCTTAATGCCGCGTCCCAGGCGCTCAGCGACCGATGCCACGGCCTCCTCGCTGGCCGGTCCGCAGTTCGCGCAGCCGTCGTGGGCACGCATCTGGCCGGTGACCTCGTCCATCGCGAGCGGCGCCACCTTCTCGAGCTTAAAGCCCTTGCCGGCGCGCATGTTCTCCTTTGCCACGCTGATCATGAGCTTGATGCGATTGAGCTGGTTCACCTCCGACGCACCCGGGTCGTAATCGACCGCTACGATGTTGCTCTCGGGATGCTGGCGGCGAAGCTCCTTGATCACGGCCTTGCCCACCACATGGTTGGGCAGGCACGCAAAGGGCTGCGTGCAGATGATGTTGGGCGCACCATGGTCGATCAGGTCGAGCATCTCGGCCGTGAGCAGCCAGCCCTCGCCCATGTTGTTGCACACCGAAAGCACCGTGCGGGCCTTGTCGGCCATGGTGCCGATGCGCTCGGGCGCCTCAAAGCGGCGAGACTTCTCGAGCAGCTCTTCCACCGGCGTACGCATCCAGTCCACGAGCTTGATGAGCGCCTGCATGCCCGCGCGCGTGGTAGCAGAGCTTCCCAGCTCGTCCTTCTGCAGCTCGGCATTACTCATGGAGTACAGGAAGAAGTCGAGCAGGCCCGGCACCACGGCCTCGCAGCCCTCGCGCTCGATGACATCTACCACGTGGTTGTTGGCTGTGGGGTGGAACTTGACCAAGATCTCGCCGACCACGCCCACGCGCGGCTTGGTACCCTCGCCCACGAGCGGCATAGTATCGAACGCGCGGATGGCCTCGCGGCACAGCTTGGTGTAGTTGTGGCGGTTGAACTTGGGTGCCAGCTTGCGGGCGCGCGCCATGTACTCCTCGTAGAGCGCGTTGGCAGCACCGGGCGTGGCCTCGTACGGGCGGCAGCGGTAGAGCATCTGCATCATCACGTCACCAAAGAGCACCGCGTACACAGCCTGCTTAAGCAGGGCCGGCGTCAGCTTAAAGCCGGGGTTGTCCTCGCCCAGCGCCACGGCCGAAAGCGAGATCACCGGGATCTCGGGGTGGCCGCTCTCGCGCAGGGCCTTGCGGATGAGCGCGATGTAGTTGGTGGCACGGCAGCCGCCGCCGGTCTGGCTGATGACTGCGGCGGTCTTGGACAGGTCGTATCGGCCGCTCTCGATGGCCTCCATAATCTGACCGGTCACCAAAATGGACGGGTAGCAGATGTCGTTGTTTACGTAGCGCAGGCCGGCCTCGACGGCGTCGTGATCGGTCGAGGGCAGCAGCTCCAGGTTGTAGCCGGCACCACGGAACACCTCTTTGACCAGGTCAAAGTGGATCGGCGCCATCTGCGGGCACAGAATGGTGTAGCCCTCGTCGCGCATCTGCTCGGTAAAGGGCACCTTGGGCCATGCAGTCGAGGCGCTCTCACGCTGCGCTTCGAACGTGTACTTGCGGCTCGCGAACGCAGGGGCATCCGTGGAGGGTGCCACCGGCGCGGCATCGCCCTGCTCGTAGGCCTCACCCGCAGCGGTTGCCTCGGCCAGACGCTCGGCCTCCTGGTCCTTGAGCGCCGCCATGAGCGAGCGGATGCGGATGCGCGCGGCGCCCAGGTTGGACACCTCGTCGATCTTGAGCACGGTGTAAATCTTGCCGCTGGCCTCCAGAATCTCCTGCACCTGATCGGTGGTCAGGGCATCGAGGCCGCAGCCAAAGGAATTGAGCTGGATCAGGTCCAGATCGTTGCGCATCGTCACAAAACGGGCCACGGCGTAGAGGCGCGAGTGGTACATCCACTGGTCAACGACGCGGATTGGGCGCTCGGGCTTCACCAGGTGCGCGAGCGAATCCTCGGTAAAGACCGCAAAGCCAAAGCTCGAGATAAGCTCGGGCAGGGCGTGGTTGATCTCGGGGTCGTTGTGGTAGGGACGGCCGGCGAGCACAATGCCGTGGCCGCCGTGGTCCTCGACCCACTTAAGGGCCTCCTCGCCCATGGTCTGGATATCCTCGTGGAAACGGGCGTCGGCCTCATAGGCGGCATTGACGGCGGCATCGATCTCGGAGCGGGTGATCTTGGGTCCGCGCACGCGACCGCGACCGGCCTCGGCGTCGGCCACGCGGTCGACGGCGAGCACCTGGTACAAGCGGCGCTTGAGCTCGGTCTTATCGTGATAGGGCACAAACGGATACAGGAACTCGATGTTCTGTTCGCGGATCTCGTCGATGTTGAGCGCCAGCGCCGTGGGGTAACTCATGACGATGGGGCAGTTGTAGCAGTTACCAGCCGTCGGGTCCTCCTTGCGCTCCCAGCGCACGCACGGCATCCAGATAAAGTCGACGTCACGGTCGATGAGGTTCATCACATGGCCGTGGCTCATCTTGGCCGGATAGCACACGCTCTCGGACGGCATGGACTCGATGCCCGCCTGGTAGGTCTTCTTGCTCGACTGGTCGGACAGCTGCACGCTAAAGCCCAGGCGCGTAAAGAACGCATGCCAGAAGGGGTAGTTCTCGTACATGTTGAGCGCACGCGGGATACCGACGGTGCCGCGCGGGGCCTCGTCGGGACTCAGGACCTCGCGGCCAAAGAGCAGCTCGTTTTTCTTTTTGAAGAGGTTGGGAGCCTCGGTCTTCTGCTTTTTGTGGCCGGCGCCCTTTTCGCAGCGGTTGCCGGTGATAAAGCGCCTACCGCCGCCAAAGTCGTTGATGGTGAGCTGGCAGTTGTTGGAGCAGCGGCCGCAGCGGACGTGCTTTTGCGTCACAGTGAGGTGCGCGATGTCCTCGGCCGAAAGGATGGTAGAGGTGCCGTCGGCGCCGGCGCGATCGCGGGCGAGCAGGGCCGCACCATAGGCGCCCATGCAGCCGGCAATGTCGGGACGCACGGCGTGAACACCGGTGAGCTGCTCAAATGCACGCAGCGTGGCGTCGGACATAAAGGTGCCGCCCTGGACGATCACCTGACTGCCAATCTCCTTGGGATCGCGCAGCTTAATGACCTTGAACAAGGCGTTCTTGATGACGGAATAGGACAGGCCGGCGGCGATGTCGCCCACCGTGGCGCCTTCCTTTTGCGCCTGCTTAACGCGCGAGTTCATAAAGACCGTGCAGCGGCTGCCCAGGTCGACCGGAGCCTTGGCATGGATGGCGGCATCGGCAAACGCGCGCACGTCCATGTCCATGGAGACGGCGAAGCTCTCGATAAAGCTGCCGCAGCCCGACGAGCAAGCCTCGTTGAGCATGATGTGCTCGATGACGCCGTCCTTCACGCGCAGGCACTTCATGTCCTGGCCGCCAATGTCCAGGATGAACTCGACCCCAGGCAAAAACGCCTTGGCGCCACGCAGGTGCGCGACGGTCTCGATCTCGCCGGAGTCGGCCTTGAGCGCCTCGATGAGCAGCGCCTCGCCGTAGCCCGTGGTAGTCACGTGGCCGATGGTGCAGCCGGCGGGGATGTGGTTGTAGAAATCTGCCATGATGACCTTGGCCGTGCCCAGGATGTCGCCGTTGTTGTTGCCGTACCAGGTGTGCAACAGCTGGCCGTCCTCGCCCACGAGCGCGGCCTTCATGGTGGTTGAGCCGGCGTCGATGCCGATGAACACGCGGCCGGTGTAGCCGTCGAGCTTGCCCTTGGGGACGACCTCAGTGTCGTGGCGACCCTTGAACTCGGCAAAATCATCGTCGCTGGCAAAGAGCGGATCCAGGCGCTCGACCTCGGCACCCTGCGTGTCGCCGAGGCTATCGATGGCCTCGATGAGCTGCGGGAACGTGCTGAGCTTGCTGGACTCGTGCGCCATGGCGGCGCCGCTCGCCACAAACAGGTGGGCGTTTTGGGGCACGATGCGGTGCTCCTCGTCCAGGTTGAGTGTGAGGTAGAAGCGGTGGCGCAGCTCGGAGAGATACTGCAGCGGGCCGCCCAGGAAGGCGACGTTACCGCGGATGGGGCGGCCGCACGCCAGGCCCGAGATGGTCTGAGTCACGACAGCCTGGAAGATGGAAGCGGCCACATCCTCGGGGCGGGCGCCCTCGTTGAGCAGCGGCTGCACGTCGGTCTTGGCAAAGACGCCGCAGCGGCTGGCGATGGGATAGATGGTGGTGGCGTTGGCCGCGAGCTCGTTGAGGCCGCTCGCGTCGGTGTGCAGCAGGGTTGCCATCTGGTCGATGAAGGCGCCCGTACCGCCGGCGCAGGTGCCGTTCATGCGCTGCTCGATGCCGTTGTCAAAGTAGATGATCTTGGCGTCCTCGCCGCCAAGCTCGATGGCGACGTCGGTAGCGGGGATGAGGGTCTCGACGGCACGCTTGCTGGCGATGACCTCTTGGACAAACTCCAGGTCGAGCCATTGGGAGAGCAGAAGACCACCCGAACCGGTAATGGCGCAGGTCATCTGGGCCGTCGGCAGCACGGTCGCAGCGCCCTCGAACAGGTCGCGGGCGCAGGCGCGGACGTCGGTGTGATGGCGCTGGTACTTGGCGTAGACGATCTGGTTGTCGTCGTTGAGCACGGCGAGCTTGACGGTAGTGGAGCCCACGTCGATGCCCAGGTGCAGGTTGCCGCGGGCGGCCTCGGGGTTGAAGATCGCGCCTTCGGGGGCTTGGGCGGCGGTGGCGGCTGCGGGCTCAGCGGCGGTGGCGGGCTCGCTAGCGATGGACGTCTCCCCTGCCGTGTTCTTGGCATCGGCAACTGCCTCGGCGACCTTCTCGGCAGCGGCGGTCGCGGCCTTCTGCGCAGCGTCCACCACGGCGGGCGCGGCCTCGCGTGCGGCAGCGACCACACGGTCTTTAATGCCCTCGACGAGTTTGCTCATCTGTTTCTCCTCTTAGTTGTTGGACTTGACGGTTGCGGCGGTGTCGGCCGCGTCCTCGAGCTGCAGGTTCAATAACTTCATGCCGTATTCCGGCACGTTGATATCGATGGGTTGGCCATACAGGTCGCCGGGGCGCACAAAGGCGATAACCGTCATGATGCGCGCCATGGTCTCGGGCGATTCGGAAAGGTCACGCTCAAACCAGCGCTGAATCATGCCGACCTCGGCACTCACGACGTAGGTGACGTAGTAGTCAAAGAACGTGCCCAGCGCCAGGCCCAAAATGCCCGTCTGCGCACGCGGCGCCACGGCCTCACGTGCGGTGTCGATAATCCTTTTAATGAAGGCCTGGTCGCCGCCCGGACCCAGCAGCGCACCGATTAAGTCGCGGTTGGCCGCAAGATAGCGCAGCAGTTCAACCGAACCGGGCGCCGGCTCGAGCTCATCGATGTTGTGATAGAGATCGGGCAGCTGAGCTGCAGTGATGAGCTCAATGCGCTCACGAATCTCGGCCAGCAAACCGTCCTCGATTTGATTGATAAAGTCGGGAATATCGCGGTAGTGCGAATAGAACGTGCGACGCGTAAGGCCAGCGCGCTCGGTGAGCGACGCAACATTAATGCGCGAAAGGTCGCCGCTTTCGGCAAGCTCGCTAGCAAGTGCCTGGCGAAGGGCACGCTGCGAGCGAAGGGACCGGCGATCACATTTCTCGAGCTGGGACAAGCGTCCTCCTTGTTACTCATCCTGTGCGCTATTGCACAGTGCGAGTATTATTGCACACCGTGTGCATCAACACGTAAAGGCAATATTTGGAATGTGGCAGAGGGACTGTCCCTTTGTCACATCCCGGGGCGGCATTACCGTTTGTCCAAAATGGCATTCGTGGGTAGAATAGTGTCGACGGCAGCCCAAGTTGTAGCTAGCTGGGCAGCGCCGTTGTTTGCATTAGGGGGTCAACGCCTTAGCGGCGGCGACCCCTTCTGTTGCGCTTCGAACGTTGCTTAAGTGCCTCGGAAAGTCCGATGAGCGTCGTGAGGAGCGAGGCCAAAGCGGTCAGAAGCCTCACAAAATCAATCAAATCGGTCATGGGCATCACCTCCCATCAAATGGAGGGCGCTGCCCGGCACAAGGAGCTGCCGCCAACAGCATCAATTCTATCAAAGCGCAGTTAGATATGCGAATGTTTGTTCGCATATCTAAAGATCGGAGCTCGGGTATGGCGAAGGAACAGTTCCTTTGCCATACCCGAGCTTGTCGCCGAACTGCTACCTACATTTTTCGAGTTATTCGGCCACGCTGCTGGTTCTGTATAAATGCACCGCCGGGATTATCTGAGAGTTTTTGTCCTTATTTGAGCGCTTGCATGCCCATTTGCTCACTTACGTCACCGAATCAAACACCATTAGAGGTATGAATGTTCCTGAAAGGGCATCTTTAGTCATTTAACGACCTCCGACAGGCCGAATAACTCGAAATTTGTTGGTGGCGAAAGCGTAACAGTCCTATACGCCAAAAGCCGGCATCTCCCATGTGACAGAGGGGCTGTCCCTTTGTCCCTTATTCAATGATGGTGTGGGAGTTTTGCTTGCGCATGGTGGAGAGCATGTGTTTGGGGACGGCGTGGACCATGCAGCTGCCGATGGTCGCGCTAGCGGCGGCCTTAGCTGCATCGCTAGCGTTTTTGGTCGCGTAGCTGTGGCGGAAACGCTTGAGCATGGCGATGTCGTTTCCGCCGTCGCCATAAACCGCAACCTCGTCCTCGGCAATGCCGTAGTAGCCCGCCAGCCAGGCCACACTCTCGCCCTTGTTGCATGCCACGTCCGTGATCTCGAACATCACCGGATCGAACGGCGCGTTGACCACGCGGTCCGAACGCTCGGCAAGATACGCCTTAAGGTCGCGCTCCAACTCGGGCGAGATCACGCGACAATTGATCTTGCATACATCGTGACGCAAGATATCGCCGATCGACTGGTCGAAATACTGTTCCTCGTGATACCCGCCACGCGCACGCATACCGCGCATCACGATGCGCTTGATAGGACTGTCCTTTTTAAAGCCCGCCTGGTGCATCTCGAACGAGCCGCTCGAGAACATGCCATCGGGCGTGGAGCAATCAAAGCAAATGTCCGGAAACTCCTTGAGCAGCTCCTCGGTAATCTGCGGATCGATAGTCCAGGTCTTGAGCACCTCTCCATGGCTGTCGCGCACGATGGAGCCGTTAGAGCAGCAGGCGTCAAGCGCCAGCCCCGTAAAGCCATGCTCGCCGATTGGCAACGTCGAGCGTCCGGTCGCGGGAACCACGTGCAAGCCAGCCTCGGTCAGCTCGCGAATGGCACGGCGGATGGTCCCGTCTGCCTCGTGCAGGGCGTTCAGCAGCGTTCCGTCTAAGTCACTCGCAAACATCTTGATCATGGGCATGCCTCTCCTTCGTCTGCAAGATATTGTAGACGAGAACGGGCGTACCCAAACAATGCCGTCCCGGCGCAGCGTACCACCGCCTCCACAAATTCACGGTGCCCCAGCATGTTAAGACAATCGCCACAAGCGACTTTTCAGCCGATAAAACAGCGCCGTCGTCAACGTCAGCACCGCCAACATTCCTGCGAATACAATCGCCGGAGTCCATCGATCATATGCGAGCCCGTAGACCAATTGGCCAATAGGCGTTGCGCAGGAAAGGACCATGTAAACGACCGAAAGCACTTTTCCGCAGAGCTCAGTCGGCGCTGCCCGCTGAACAAACGCGATGATTTCAACCGACGCAATGGCTGCCCACACCATGACCCATGCCGAACCAACCGTAAACACGGTGAACACGCATACATCTGCGCCGAACAGTAGCGTAACAAAAATCGGTACGACTCCAAAACAGATCATCGCAACATATCGACATATGCCATTGAGAGAAAAGCGATGCGGCCAAATGCTGACCAAGCCACTGCCGGTAAGACCACCCAAGCCCAGAGCAACCTCAACTATCCCAACGCAGGACGATTGCATGCCGAGATGCTTTGTAACAATAATGGGAGCGCCAATCGTTAGCCCAACCAACGCAAGGTTCAAAACGGCCGCAAGCAAAATCACAGCGACCAATGATGCATTTTGCAACAGATACCGAATCGACTCCCGAAAATCATTTCGGCATGTCGTACGAGTCGCGCAGTCTCCCATCGTTTCAGATGAGGCATTTTGCTTGAGTGCGCCCCCAAACAGCAGGGCTGAAATCGCAAACGTCACCGACGCGGTCGCGCAAAGAGCATCGATACCAAAACACCCATAGACTGCCGTCCCGACCACAGGGCCCAAGATATTGCTCGCCATGGTCATCTGCGAAACCAATGCAGTGGCCCACTCAACCTTCTCTTCACCCGCCATGCGCACCGTCTCAATTTGGAGCATTGGCTTTAGCAGCGATTGAACGCCATATTGAACACAAAGTATCGCTGCTACGACGACCACAAGAGGCAATGAGCGCTTCATGGGGATAGACAGCAGCGATGCAGTCATCAGAGCAATACCGAGGGCCACGAGGACCTCGCGCTGTCTCCCGCGATCCGCCAAGATTCCGCCAACCGGAGTCGCGAGCACACCTGGTATGAACGCTATCGCCGCGACAGCGCCATATAACGTTGACGAGCCGCTGTAATCGAACAAGTAAAGCGGATACGCAAAGCACAGCGCCGACAGCATCGAATACGTGCACAGCTGCGCAACAAGAAGGCCAAAAAGTCTGATAGATCGTACTGTTTTTTGCGTCAACGAGACGCTACTCCTCCACATTCCAGCCATAAGCCTACCCCTATACATACCGGTAGTATGTATTTAATGACTTGAATAGGGCAGCCGTGGCTACCCTCACAAATCAATTACATACCGTTGGTATCTATATTACCACCCGGCGCGGTCCCATACGTCCCAAATCTGCGCCGTTGTCTGAAGCACTTCATTACCCAAATCGAGCCCCACCGCGGCCGCCATCTGCGCCAAACATTGTGCGCGAGCGAGCATTCGCTCCTTGGGCTCGAGCGGACGGAACAATGGCAGCAGCCAAAGATTCGCCAACAACGATACGGCCTCTGCCGCTTCGCGCGGGCATTCGCACGCAATGGAGCCGTCGGCGATGCCCTCCTCGATCACTGGCAAGAAACAGCCATCGGCCGCATCGTCAAATGAGCCCTGGTACTGCATCGCCAGTAGACGCGAGCTTTTTACCGGATCTGCCGCAGGATGTATGCGTGCCCATAGTTCAATTTGCGGAACGACGGACTCGGGAGCGTAAAGCCTTTTTAGCTTTTGGGCGCCGGTCATATTACCGACGCCAAGCATCGAGCGGCGGTGCTCAACAATCGGAGTCATCGCCCGATCAAACGCGGCGTTGAAAATCTCTTCTTTGCTCTTGAAGTGATGATAGACAGCGCCCTTGGTCATGCCATCGAGGCGGTCGACGATATCTTGAATGCTCGTCCCCTCATAACCCTGTGCGCAGAATAACTCCAGCGCCGCGTCGAGAATCTTCGCGACCGTCTCCTCGGGATATTTATTACGACCCATAATCCGCCCATCCGCAACGCAAGCCTTATGCCTCATTGCAGTATTTTAACGTTGCGGATGGTAAGCGGTCGATTCTACACCGCGGCGGGGCCGTGCTCGCCGGTGCGGATGCGGACAACTTCTTCGACCGGCTCGACCCAAATCTTGCCGTCGCCGACGGCACCGGTGCGAGCGGCGTTGCAGATGATTTCAACGATACCGTCGACATGCTCATCGGCGCAGATGAGGGTGAACTGCACCTTGGGAATCGTGTTGACGAGCAGCTCGTTGCCGCGCACGTATTCCTTCCAGCCATGTTGCGCGCCGCAGCCCTGCACCTGGTTGATAGTCATGCCGCGAACATCAGCAGCAAACAGCGCGTCTTTGAGAACCTCAAGCTTCTCAGCACGAACAATCGCCGTAATCTTCTTCATAGTGAATTCCTCTCTTCAATAAAAGAAATGAATTGCCATTCAATGAGGCGGGTTTTCGAGGTGCCCGAGATTGCCCCGAAAGAGGAGCGCCGCGTACTTCGGTACGCAAGCGACGGTTTGAGGGGCAAGGTCGGGCGCCTGGGAAAGCCGCGCGACGGTTTGAACGGCAAGGTGCGGTGCTTGGGGAAGCTGCTAATCGAGTCCGGAGAAAGAAGGATATGCGCTCTCGCCGTGCTGGCTCGCATCCAAGCCCAGCGCCTCGTCGGCCTCGTCCACACGCAGGCTGCCGTGGAACAGCGCCTTGACCACCGCGGCGATCACCAAGTCGAGCACCAGCACAATAACGACCGTCACCACAATGCCCAAAATCTGCGAGATAAGCAGCGACGCGTCGCCCGTATAGAACAGACCGCCTTTACCGGTCCACGAGAGTTCCGGCACGCAAAACAGACCCGTGAGCACGCCGCCCAAAATGCCGCCGATGCCATGGCAGCCAAACGCATCAAGCGCATCGTCGTAGCCGAACTTGGTCTTAAGATGGCTGATAGCCAAGTAGCAGACGGGCGATACAATCAGGCCCATGACCAGCGCCGCCCACGGCTCGACAAAGCCCGCGCCGGGCGTGACCACCACGAGGCCCGCAACCAGACCGGTGCTGGCGCCCACCAGCGTGGGGCGACCGGTGTGCACGCGCTCGACGGCGAGCCACGAGACCATACCCGCCGCGCTGGCCGTCACGGTGTTGAGGATAGCAAGCGCCGCAACGGCATCGGCCTTGAACTCGCTGCCGCCGTTAAAGCCAAACCAACCAAACCAAAGCAGGCCGGCGCCGAGCGCCACAAACGGCACGTTATGCGGGCGATAGCTCACCATGCCAAAACCGCGACGACGGCCGAGCATTAAGCAGAGAATCAGGCCGGTAAGACCAGACGAAATGTGCACCACGTCGCCGCCGGCAAAGTCGAGCGCGCCGATGATGTCGCCGATAAAAGAGCCATCGCCGCCCCAGACCATGTGGGCGAGTGGCGCATAGACCACGAGCAGCCAAATGCCCAGGAAAGCCGTCATGGCGCCAAACTTAACGCGGCCGGCCAGGCTGCCCGTGACGATGGCGGCCGTGATCATGGCAAACGCCATCTGGAAGGCGATGTTGATGATCTGAGGGTAGACGGCACCGTCCGCGGCATTGCCCTCGGCCGCCTGCAGTACCTGGTTGAGCACCGGCAGGCACAGCAGCTGGTCAAGGCCTCCAATAAACGGACTCGAGCCGTCGCCGCCATAGGCCAGCGACCAGCCGGCAACAATCCACAGCACACCAACCAGGCCAATGGCGCCAAAGCACATAAGCATGGTGTTGATGACATTTTTGCGCCTGGACAGGCCGCCATAGAAAAACGCCAGACCCGGTGTCATTAAAAACACGAGCATGGTGCAGATGAGCATAAACGTTGTCGATCCTGTATCGTACATTCGCTCCCCCTTGGTCGCATGAACGTTGTCGGCGCCCATAATGCGGCCGAGGAGCAACTGGTGTAGACCAGATACGGCGTTGTTAAACGCGGCGTTGTCGAATGGAAACGGCGCCGCAATCTTGGAAACGGCGCGGCAACGGACGCGAAACGAACGGGAAATACGCAAGCAAGGGAGCCGTGAGCGCATCCGTCCCGGCTAGCGCCGGAACAGCTCGCGGGCTCGGTCGCGAAGGTCAGTGGCTCGGATGACGCCCTCGTAGCGGTTGATGCGCAAGCGCGGGAAGGCATTGAAGAAGCGCAGGTCGCGTCGGCTGAGCGACACGCTTGGCACCGGACGGCTCATGCGCTTGCCGGCAAGGCGACGACTGAGCGACGGACGCGGCATGCTCGGCGCGGCACCGGCCACGCGGCGGGCGGCAAGCGCCAGGCCGCGAGCACCATCCGCGATAAACGTCGGCATCGAAGCCTTCTCGCGCAGGGCATCGAGCGCGGCGTCACCCAGCTCGGCCAGCCACGCGTTAACGGCACGGCTACGAATGTGCGTCTGTGCCACCGAGTCAATCGTAGAATCGGGAATACGTTCGAGCATTGAATCCGAGGCATCGGCAAGCGACTCATTGATGCGGTCGGCAAGGTCGGCCCGGACGCGCTCCAGCTGATCAGACAGGCGCCGCCAGCTCGCCAACGAGCACACCGCGTCGACCATCATCGCGACCGCGACGATAAAGGCGGACAGCCGCACAATCAGCACCGGCAGATGGCCGAGCAGCCCCAGCAATGCCGGCTCCACTAAACGGCAAATGCACAGCGCACCCAAGCCAAACGCGCAGGCCCAGTACAGACAGATGCGTCCGTGCAGGTTAAACGGCAGGTGCGAGTAATCCCAAAAGCGAGCGCCCGTTGTTTTTTCCAACAGCACGCCCACGCTGTACTCAATCACGCTGCATACGAGCGCTGCAGCGACAAACTGGCTCGACGCGTCAGGAATTCCGCGCAACAGCAGCCAGCAGGCAATGCCGCCCGCGCCATAGATGGGGCAGCACGGCCCCAGCAAAAAGCCACTGTTGGCAAATCGTCCGTGGTTGAGCATGGCGCAGACTGTCGACTCCCACACCCAGCCGCAAAAACCGTAGAAGGCAAACGAGAGCACCAGCGCCGAGAGCGGACAGGCGGCAAGCGTCGCGCCGTCAAATGCCATGTCGATCGCGGTCCCCACCGTCTACTCTCTCCTCTTTTCGCTCGAATCTTTGCTCGAGCCGTCACTCGAGCCCTCGTTCAAATCGTTCGCGCCGCCTTTGCGCGGCAGACGGCCGGCGATCGTCTCGCGCAGAGCGCACCATTTATCGGCCAGGCACACAATCCATGCCTCGCGACACGTCGGTGGAACCGGTACCAGCGGAAACATATGGCGCACGATGATATTCCGCTCGCGCGGCGTCAGCTCAAAATCCTCTTCGGCACGCGCCAGGGCAAAAAATGGATGCCGAAATCCGTGCAGTCGATGGCTCGGGTCGGGGTCGTGCCAATCGTAGAGAAAGTAGTCGTGTAACAGGGCTCCGCGCAGCAGCGAGGCACGGTCGACCGAAATGCCAGCACGGCCAAGGCGTTCGGCAAAAGACAGGCTCGCCCGCGCCACCGAGGTCACATGTGCATAAACCGTCACGTCACCATGCTGAATAAACTCGTGCGTCAGGCCCAAGCGGCCCGCCTGGGCCAGCTGACGGGCGGCATCGTCGACCTCGCGCGCGATGCTCTTGGCACCAACGGTATCGGACATGCGGCCTCCTTCCAGCGGCTCTCGGCGGCAAGCCACAGCCTGCACGCAATGAATAAAATCATCATGGAACTTATCAGTATGGCATCGGGCAAAACGTTTTGCCCCGCCAGTTGGCGAATTACCGCGCCGCCGTCACATATCAAACGCCAAAATGTGCGAGACTGTCTTGTGCAATTGTGCCGGCCGAGGGAGCGCCGGCGCTCGATTCGCATGGAGTAACCCACAACGATGCTGCTTACGCAAACGACAACGCCCGAGGACGTCAAGGCTCTTAATCGCGCCGAGCTCCCGCAGCTCTGCGGCGAGATTCGCCACGCCATCCTCGAAAGCTCCGCCGCCGTCGGCGGGCACGTTGCCCCCAACCTGGGCGTCGTTGAGCTCACGGTTGCGCTTCATCGCGTGTTTAACTCCCCCATCGACAAGATTGTCTTTGATGTTTCGCACCAGACCTACGCCCACAAGGCGCTGACTGGGCGCGCGTACACTTATATCGATCCGGAGCGTTATGGTGAGGCTTCTGGCTTTGCCAATCCCGACGAGTCCGAGCACGACCTGTTCGCCATGGGCCACACCTCGACCTCGGTGAGCCTGGGCTGCGGCCTGGCGCACGCTCGTGACCTGGCGGGCGATGCGTACAACGTCATCACCATCATTGGCGACGGCTCGCTTTCGGGCGGCCTGGCGTTTGAGGGCTTTAACAATGCCGCCGAACTCGATAGCAACCTGATCATCATCGTCAACGATAACGACCAGTCCATTGCCGAAAACCACGGCGGCCTGTATCGCAATCTGGCCGAGCTGCGCGCCAGCAACGGCACCTGTGAGCGCAACGTTTTCCGCGCGATGGGACTCGACTACCGCTATCTGGATGCCGGTAACGATGTGTTGGCCCTGGTCGACACGCTGCAGGAGCTGCGCGATATCGATCATCCCATCGTGCTGCACGTCTCCACCGCCAAGGGCAAGGGCTTTGAGCCAGCCCAGAACGACCCCGAGCGCTGGCACCACGTGGGTCCGTTTGACATGGCGACTGGGCGCAAGCTCTGCCCGGGCCATCCGAGCGAGCCTGCGCCGCGCACCTATGCCGACATTACGGGCGAGGCGCTCAGCGCCGCCATCGAGCACGATCCGCAGGTCGTGGGCATCACGGCCGCCACGCCCTACATCATGGGCTTTACACCCGAGCTTCGCGCTGCCGCCGGCAAACAGTTCGTCGATGTGGGCATTGCCGAGGAGCATGCCGTAACCTTTGCCACCGCGCTTGCGCGCTCGGGCGCCAAGCCAGTCTTTGGTGTGTACGGCACGTTTTTGCAGCGCGCCTACGACGAGCTGTGGCACGACCTGTGCCTCAACGACGCCCCCGCAACCATCCTGGTGTTCGGTGCGTCAATCTTTGGCACCACGTCCGAGACGCACCTTTCGTTCTTTGATATTTCCATGCTGGGCGGTCTTCCCAATATGCGTTACCTGGCGCCTTCCTGCATGGAGGAATACCTGTCCATGCTGAGTTGGTCGCTCGATCACCGCGAGCATCCCGTGGCGATTCGCGTGCCGGGCATTGGCCTGGTAAGCCGTCCCGATCTGGCGCCCGCCGAAGACGCCGACTACAGCGCCGTTCGCTACAACATGGTGCGCCAGGGCCGCGATGTGGCCGTGCTCGCGCTTGGCGATTTCTTTGAGCTGGGCGAGCGCGTGGCAAACCGCCTGGCCGCCGAGTATGGCATCGAGGCGACGCTCGTCAACCCGCGCTTCGCAACCGAACTCGACCGCGAGTTCCTCGACAGCCTTGCCGCCAAGCATCGCGTTGTCGTCACCCTCGAGGACGGAATCTTGGACGGCGGCTGGGGCGAACGCGTGGCATGTTATTTGGCCTGTACGCCGCTGCGCACGCGCACCTTTGGCATCGCCAAGGGCTTCCCCGACCGCTACGATCCCAACGAGCTGCTCGCGCAGAACGGCATGACGGTCGAGAACATGGCCGCCGAGGCCGTGAAGCTGCTGAACGAGTAAGAAAACCTCCGCAAGGGAAGCACCCCTGTGGAGGTTTTTATTTCCCCCAACTCAATTATCTCGATCTGTAACATCTAGGACCCGAATTCCCGTCTAACTGTTACAGGTCGAGACAAACCGTCTTTGCCCCTGACCTTTGTCTCAATCTGTAACAGATAGAGACCTTTTGGCCGTCCAACTGTTACAGATCGAGACAAAACAGCGGGGCACGCCGCCACATCTGCAAGAACCACCACAAAGGTGCCTGTCCCCTTTGTGGTGGTTTTAGGTCATGGTCGATGCGAAGAATGAATAGCCGTTCATACGCGATCTCCTTACTTATATAACGACCACCATGAGCGACCGCGCCGCCCACAAGGCGGCGTCTCAGCTGCAATAACCGACGTTTTCCCAGATAAAACCTGCCAAAATAAACCTGTCCCTTTTTGGTAGGTAGAATAACCTATAAGGTAAGTATGTTTCTGAGTTATTTCGTGTTGACCCATTTGAGCGCAATAGGGTATAACTCTACTCAACCACTAGGATTTTTTTGAGAAAGGTGTTCTCCCATGAGCAAGAACCTCTCCCAGCAGGTCGTTCTCGACCGCCGCGGCTTTGTCGCCGCTACCTTCGCAACCGTCGCCGGCCTTGGTCTTGCCGGCTGCTCCGACACCAGCACCGAGACCGACAAGGGTTCCGCCGCCGCCTCTTCCAAGAACTCCGGGGATACCGAGGTTTCCACCACGCTCGATGCCAAGGCATTCGACAAGCTCGTCAACGACGGCCCCAAGGCCGATGACGACGCCATCGCCGCCAGCACCTGGGCCACGGCCGTCAAGGATGCCGGTGTCTTTAAGATCGGCGGCGTTCAGACCTCCACGCTCTTCTCCCTCCTCAACGAGAAGGACGGTCAGACCCGCGGCTTCGACGCCGGTATCGCACAGCTTCTGTCCAACTACATTCTGGGCGAGAACAAGGTCGAGATCACCCAGGTGACCTCGGACACGCGTGAGTCCGTCCTGCAGAACGGCCAGGTCGACGCCGTCTTTGCCACCTACACCATCACCGACGAGCGCAAGAAGCTCATCTCCTTTGCCGGTCCCTACTACTACACCCAGCAGGCCATCCTGGTGCTCGCCGACAACGACGACATCAAGAGCGTCGATGACCTGGCCGATAAGAACGTCGCCGTCCAGTCCGGCTCCAACGGCCCTGCCATCCTAGAGGAGTTCGCTCCCAAGGCCAGCCAGCAGGAGTTCAAGACCGACGAGGAGGCCCGCCAGGCACTCCAGCAAGGTCGCGTTGACGCCTACGTCATCGACAACAACATGCAGCAGAGCGCCCTGGTCCGCGAGCCCGGTAAGTACAAGATCGCCGGCAAGCCCTTCGGCAGCAAGGAGCCCTATGGCATCGGTCTGCCGCTCGATTCCGACGGCGTCGCCTTTGTCAACGACTTCCTTAAGAAAATCGAGGACGACGGCACCTGGACCGAGCTGTGGCAGATCTGCATCGGAGACCGCACGGGCGACACCAATGTTCCCGAGCTGCCCGAGATCGGCGCCTAGGCAACGCGCCTAGTAACGGCCGCAACGAAACCATACGGAAACGCACGGTGCGCTTTATTGCGCTAAACTGTTTCTTCACTGAGTTGTCGGGGCTTCCGTACACACGGGAGCCCCTTTCCTTATCGGCAGGAGGTCCGCATGAGTCTCTCCGAGCTCTGGTCGCTCTATGGCCAGAACTACATTGACGCGCTGCTAGCAACCTGGGGCATGACGCTTGAGTCGTTTGCCATCGCCATGGTGCTGGCCGTCGCCGTCACTGTGATGCGCGTGTCGCCGCTCAAGCCGCTGCGCGTCTTTGGCGACCTGTATGTCCAGGTCTTCCGTAACATACCCGGCATCGCGCTGCTCATCATCGTCGTCTATGCGCTGCCGCCGCTCAAGGTCGTCCTGCCCTACCGCACCTGCGTTATCGTCGCCACGGTGTTGCTGGGCTCGGCCTTTGGCTCCGAGAACTTTATGAGTGGCATCAACACCGTCGGCGTCGGTCAGGTAGAAGCCGCCCGCTCGCTGGGCATGAGCTTCAACCGCATCCTCGCCAAGATCGTGATCCCGCAGGCACTGCGCTCGAGCGTGCTGCCCATGACGAACCTCTTTATCGCCGTCATGCTCACCACGGCGCTCGGCAGTCAGGTGCCGCTTAAACCCCAGGAACTCACCGGCGTGGTGAGCTATATCAACACGCGCTCGCTCGGCGGCGTCGCCGCTTTCTTTATCTCGGCACTCGGCTACCTGGGCACGGCCTTTGTGGTGAGCCACATTGGCAACTACATCGATAAGAAGGTGAGGATCCTCCGATGAGCAAGCACTCCTCCCCCGCGCTCACCATGCGCGATGCGCTCTACGAGGCTCCCGGCCCCAAGATGCGCGCCAAGATTCGCATCGGCACCGCCATCTCGCTTGTTGCTGTCACCGCGCTCGCCGTCCTGGTACTGCAGCGCTTTTATGTGACCGGTCAGCTTTCGGTCCACTATTGGTATTTCTTTACGCACCTCACCACCTGGAAGTTCCTGCTTGCCGGCTTTGAGGGCACCGTTAAGGTCGCACTCACCGCCGGCGCCATCGCGCTGGTGCTGGGTCTTGCCCTTATGCTCGGTCGCACCAGCGACATTAAGCCGCTGCAGCTGGTCTGCCGCGTGCTCACCGATTTCTTCCGCGGCGTGCCGAGCCTGCTGTTCATCTACTTCTTCTTTTTGGTGCTGCCCCAGTACAAGATTGCGCTGCCGTCGTTTTGGATGCTCACACTTCCCGTCGCGCTCGCCGCAGCCGGCGTACTGGCCGAGATCTTCCGTGCCGGCGTTAACGCCGTGCCGCGCGGCCAGGTCGAGGCTGCCCAGGCGCTCGGTCTCTCTAAAGCTAAAATCACCTTTAAAATCGTGCTGCCGCAGGCTATTCGATTTATCATCCCGTCGTTGATTTCACAGCTTGTGGTCGTCGTCAAAGACACCACCGTCGCCTATGTGGTGAGCTACCCCGACCTCATGCAAAATGCCCGCGTGCTCATTACCAACTACGATGCACTCGTATCGGTTTACCTGGTGATCGCGGTCATCTATATCCTCATCAACGTCGCGATCAACAAGGCCGCTGTCTACGTTTCGCACAAGACCGGCGCGACCATCATCCGCTAACGATTTACCATTTCGAGTCATAAGGAGCCGAGCATCATGGCACAGAGCACTTCTACTACCGACAACCGGCCGTTGATTGAGCTCAGGCACGTCGATAAGCACTATGGCGATCTGCACGTCCTCGACGACATCAACCTCTCGGTCGACCGCGGCGAGGTCGTCGTGGTGATCGGTCCCTCGGGCTCGGGCAAGTCGACCATGTGCCGAACCATCAACCGCCTGGAAACCATCGACTCGGGCGAGATCCTCATCGAGGGCGAGCCCCTGCCGCAGGAAGGCAAGGACCTTGCCCGCATGCGCGCCGAGCTGGGCATGGTGTTTCAGCAGTTCAACCTGTTCGCACATATGACGGTGCTGCAAAACGTCATGCTGGGACCGGTCGACGTGCTGGGCATCTCCAAGGACGAGGCCCGCGAGCGCGCCATGGACCTGCTGAGCCGCGTAGGCGTGGCCGAGCAGGCCGATAAGGTGCCCGCACAGCTCTCGGGCGGCCAGCAACAGCGCGTCGCCATCGCCCGCTCGCTTGCCATGCAGCCCAAGGCCATGCTCTTCGACGAGCCCACGAGCGCTCTTGACCCCGAGATGATCAACGAGGTGCTCGAGGTCATGGTCCGTCTGGCCCAGCAGGGCATGACGATGATCGTGATTACGCATGAGATGAACTTTGCCCGCCGTGTAGCCGACCGCGTCGTGTTTATGGCCGACGGCCAGATCGTGGAGACCGGCACGCCCGATGAGTTCTTTGACCATCCCAAGACCCAACGCGCCCAAGAGTTCCTCAACTCCATCAAGGGCCACTAACCCCATTGCCACGCGGGCAAATTCGTCAACAGCGTTTGTCCCGCGTCACCCCTGTGCTATGTCCACCCGGATTCGAAAGCCACACCCATGATCGGAACTCGCACCTCATCGTCCTATACCCCGCACGTCGACGTTGCCCCCGCCGACCGTCCTCTCATCCTCGTCGCGCCGCGTTGGGAAGAGGCAAAGCCGTTTTTAAGCGAGATGCTCTCCCCCAACGAGGAAATCGCAAGCGTCTTTGTCGATGCCATCCTTGCCGCCGGTGGCCTGCCGCTGCAGATGTCTATTACCGAAGACATCGATGTTATCCGTCATTACGTGGAAATCGCCGACGGCATTGCCATTCCTGGCGGCCCGGACGTCAACCCCAAACGCTGGGGCGACGAGCGTCCTTACGACCCCACGCTGTGCTGCGAGATTCGCGACCGTTTTGAGTTTAAGCTGGTTAACGAGGTGCTTCGCGCCAAGAAGCCGCTCTTTACCACCTGCCGAGGCACGCAGCTGCTCAATGTCGCCACCGGCGGCACCCTGTGCATGGACGTGCCGAGCCTGGGCGCGCGCGAGGGCCGCACGCAGTGGCGCCATACCCACGTGCTCAACGACCCTGTGCATCCTGTCGAGGTCGTGCCGGGCTCGCTGCTGGAGCGCGCGGTTGGCGGGCACAGGTTGATCCAGACCAACTCCGCACACCACTGCTGCGTCGATCGTCTGGGTAAAAGCACGCGCTTGGTCGCCAAGGCAACCGACGGCGTTCCCGAGTGCATCGAGGTCGAGGGCCAGCCGTTCTGCCTGGGCGTGCAATGGCATCCCGAGTACACCTGGCAGACGCTCGAGACCGACTTTAACCTGTGGAAGTCGTTTGTCGAGGCAGCGGCCAAGGTAAAGCAGGCCCGTTAGCTCACGAACCACACAGGCTAAAGCCTTTCATGCCAGGGGGGCGGGCACCAGCTACAGTGCCCGCCCCCTGAATTTGATATGCTAGGCCCACTAACCCGTCAGGCAATTTCAATCACCTCATCGCATGCCGAAATAAGCACAGGGTCGTGCGTAGCGATGACCGTGATATGTCGCCCCTTTCTTTCCTTAAGGATTTCGATAAACGCCTGCTTGCTTTGACTGTCAAGTGCAGATGTCGGCTCATCAAACATCATCACGTCCGGGTTTTTCAGCAGCTGGCGAATTATCGCTATTTTTTGCTTCTCCCCTCCTGAAATGTTGTTCTGCTTATCGTCCAGCTCGACATCAAGTCCACCACTTGAATCGACCATCTTTTTAAGCCCCATTCTCTCAATGAGGCTCTCAAGGTCACGCTCTTCAGTGCTTCTGCAGCAAAGAGTTAAATTGTCCCGTATCGACCCCTCGGTCAGGGGCGGCTCCTGCTCAGTAATCCCGATATTGCGCTTCCGCAGCGCATAGCGGTCCAGAGAGCTCAGAGGCTTGTCGTTAATCCAAATATCACCCTTGCAGTTTTCTGGATCGCAACCGCTTATCACATCCAGCAGCGTGCTCTTACCGGAACCGTTCGGCCCAACGATTCCGTATACCTTTCCTTTTTCCAAAGAAGCTCGAATGTCTCTGAACGCGGTTTTTTCAGACTCAGGATAGCTATACGCCAGCTCGGAACAGCTCACCTCGAAAACATCGGCGAGGATAATGGCCCCGTTTGAGTCCTCTGGCATGTCCAGCAAGCGCCGTAAACGCTCGTAGGATACTTTTGACGTTTGATAGTCCTTGCCCAGCGCAAGGAAGAATTCAATAGCCGAAGAATAATAGGAGTAATAGCTAAGCGCCGTCATAAGATAGCCGGGCAGCAAATTGCCGTCGAGAACTTCCTTTGCGCCCAGGATCAAGATTCCACCCTGTGCCAAAGATGTGACGACAGTGTTGGCAAATGTAAAGGTCGCATTAATTTGCTGGTTCTGATAAACGCAACGATATAGCTCTGCAAAAGAGTGCTCAAGCCTTTGCTTGAAAACCTCGAATAGAACATGTCTGCGGATAAATTGTGCGTTGCTAAGCTGCTTCTCCAGATCGGAAAAGAATCGAGCCTCCTGCTCTTGAGCCTCGAAACTTCTTGCGAACAAACACTTTTTGAAAAGCGAATAGACCGCGCCACCTATTATGCCAAGAGCCATACACAGCATTGCCAGGTGACCGTTTATGGTCGCCAGGACAACAAACACCACAAGCAACGTCACTATATTGCTCACGCTTTGGACACTTGCGTTTATAACAAATATCACCAAATCGTTAGCGTCATGATTAATCTGTTGGTTGTAATATGAGGCATCAAAATTAGAAAAGAAGACCCGTGGTAGCCTTTGAACGTGACTTATCACCTCTTCATTCAATGCAAATCCCACATGTGTTTGCAGATCGACATAGACCAGCTCACTGACGCAATTCAAACCGGCTCGCACAATACCCAGCGCTGCTATCTCAGCGCCGATGGCGATTGCGCTTTCCCCATCTCGCGCGACACCGACAAAGTTGTTGACCAGTTGTCCCGTCAGAAAAGGAATTGCGAGACCAACCACAAGCGAGAGCAGGCACATTAGAAGATAGGTTATATACTTTGGATTCTTAATTATTGTTCTTGCGCAGAGATTAAACATGAGCTGAATCCAGTTCCGAAAGCAATCGCTGAGCCTTCTCGGTCAAAATCATTCGTTGGCGCACCTGATACCTTTGAGATACGCACTGTTTTGACCCTCCATGAAGAGCGTGATTAGGGCAACCTCCCATGCATGAGGGATAGGCAAAACACTCTTCACACTCATGATCGCTCGGCTCATAGTTTAGCCATTGGACCAGCTGAGCATTCATCCTCGGCCCTTCGGCAAGCGTGCCGACGCAGCGTTCACGCATCCCGATTTCGTCCCAACATTTATAAAGATAGCCCTCCGGATCCACTACAAACGACCCTGCACAAACGGCGCCACATATAGCCGGATTAAAGCGCACCGTCAGGTCAACGTAGAGCCCCCTATCAACTGCATGACTATAAAAGTCCAGCTCTTCCTGAGAAAACGCCTCCATCGAAAAACAACTACTGTCACTTGGGCACGTATCGTTAATATTGTCGACAGGCGCCAGATAGAATCCAACCTTGTTTTTAAGGCCCTTTTCCTCGAGTGCATCCAGCAAATCGCCAGCACCGACAATGTTATGGGCATCGACATTGCACCTGATGGAAATATCCAACAGATGCGTGACTTTAGAAACGTTGTCTAGAATCGCATCGTACGTCGGCTGTCCGTTCCGCAAGAACCGCCGAGAATCGTGGTCCTTTCGAGACCCGTCCAAGGTTATTTGAGCCATCTTGACGTCACAAGCCGCGAGAGTCTCGGCCACTTCTGGCGTCAGAAGATATCCATTTGTAACGATGGATGCCGAATAGGAGCACTCTGGATTAAGGATCGCCTTTATACGCTCTGTAAGCCGCTGAATTCTATCGACTTGCAGCAACGGCTCTCCACCATACCAACCGATCTCAAGCTCGCTCAGCCCCCGTGAACGCTCCTTTACGAATGAGACAAGCCGGTCTTCAACCTCCGGAGTCATTGTCGTTTTGCGTTGTCCTTTTTCATAACAGTATGGGCAACAGAAGTTGCACTCCAATGTCGGGGCTATCGTCATGCCTAGAGAGCGATTGGAAAATCGAGCAAGATGGCCCATCGCCTTCATTTCCTCTTTTTCGTCACGATCATCTTCTAACAGCATTCCTCCTTGAAGCAACGCTTCGCGCAATTCATCTGGCTCACATTCGGTTCCCGATACCATGCGGCACATACTTTCTGCATGTTGTTTATCCAACGAAAGGATTGCGCCAGTCTTTGAATTCATCACCAGCGTTCTTTCGCTGTGGTTTTCAATCAAGTTGTATTGAGACGGCTTCATATGGTTATCCCTCACAAACAATCAAAGAAATTTCGACCGTAATCGGTCGACGGTAAAGCAAATGGCAAAAACGCTTGCTACGTTTATTAGGCAGTCAATTAAAATCGAGATGCATTGACCATTCCCCAACGGGGTCACGCCGCAAATCCACATGAGCATCGAGGCTGGAAGCGGAAGCATGGAATTGGCCCCGAGCTGTATGTAGATCGCTACGACGTTGACAAGTAACAGCATGCCAATCGGACCGAAGCCGGACCCAAAATAGGAAACAACGATTACGCAAGAAACCACGCATGCAAGGCAGGCAGCGGCAGCAAGAACAAGTCGATAGCAAAATACATACAGGTTGAAATACTGCTGAGCATCCAAAACGATCGCGCAGTTAAGACAGTACAAAACGACACTCGACAGGATAAACGCGCCCAAAAGGGCAAAAGAAGACAGCACCACTCGCGCAACGATAGCGCACGCCCGCTTCCCTCCTCGTGCCTCCGACAGCCCCCATGGTTCCTCGACAAAGCCCGAGCTGACAAAGCGCGGCACAATGCAAGCCGCGATGAACGGAAAGAACAATGCATGAGCCAACGGGGCTACGTTGAACAGCAGACCGCGAAAAACCTCTGCATTACCAAATAGAACGACATCCTCTGCCGATAGCCGAAGCGTCGGGTCTGGGAAAAAGCCCAAGAAACTGTTCTCACGGAGGCTACAGAACCACATCGGGAAAGAATTAAGCTGCAATACCACCATGTACGCATAAATTATCAGAATTAAGGCGTATGCCCATTTGCTCACATGCTTCAATTCTGACTGGAGAAGTCTTTTAATCTGACGAGCCATTGAGCACACCCCCAGCGCGAAAGCTCAAGAGAGCGTAAATCAATACCGATAGACAGCTGGCTGCCACGCCATATCCCAGAAGCGTCAGCTGCCCCATATCGCTATACCCAAGGGCACATCCGACTCCAAGGTACGGCCCCGGAAGAAAGAAGATCCATCGCAAGGACGGTATGGGCGTCTGAAGGTAAGTTCCGTAGAGCGTCAAGCTCATGACAAATCCGATTATTACCACAGCCCCGCTCAATACGGCGCTGCTTGTAATCCGATAGATGGTCACCGTCTCCAGCGCAACCGATATCACCAATACGGCGTTGACTATCATTGCAGGCAAAAATGCAGCCAGCATGCCATGCACGTAGTTTTGCCCTCCACGTGTTATCGCTATTGCAAAAAGAAGAAGGCAAAGCGCACTATATGCTGCGCCAATTATGAAAGCAGACGAAAATGCATGTGCTAGAGCGCCATTAAAGCGGGCGAGACCTCTTGCCATAGAAATTCGGTATCCCTCTTCATAGCCGCGCTCCTGTAAAATCACCAGGCAAACGATGAGCGGTACGAACAGAGACGTACCGGCAAAAGCGCTGCGCACAAGGGACTCATCGGGTGCAGAAGGATCGATTACATTCCAGCAGAAGCCAATATCCTCCCCAAAAACGCTATTGCCAAAGGCGAGCAATGTTGTTCCGTTTTTTAGAAAGATGCCGAAGAGAAGGCCGAACGCCAGCATAAGTGCAAGACCAGACTTCGCCGGAAATATCCTGTACAAACGCATCATATCTGCTTTTATGGGATGGATCGCCCGCTTCATAGCGAGACCGCCTTCATCAAGCGCCTGTAATACTCTTTTAGGGACGACGCCTCATCCCTTATGACGTCCATCGATTCCTTTTTTAGCAGTTCGCCGTCATGAATAAACAGGCAGCTTGTTGCAACCGATGCCAACTCATCCAAATCATGACTAGAGATGAGCATGGTCTTACCCTGCTCTCGATTCAATCGACCGATAAGGGCCCATATACTCTCGATGCCCAACGGATCCAATCCATTTGCCGGCTCATCGAAAATTAGTACGTCGGTGTCGCCCAATAAAGCCGTAGCTATATCCAGTCGCCGTTTCATTCCCAGAGAAAAACTGCTCACACTCTTTTTCTCATCGACGTCCAGCCCGACTAGGCCCAAGACGCGAGGAACCTCACGTTTCTCATCGAGCCCCCATTCCGCACATCGGATCCGAAGATTCTCAGCCGCACTGAGGGATTGGTATGCTCCGCTGGAATCTGGCACATAGCCGACACGCGTCCGCATCAGGCTCAGCTCTTTTTTCGACTTGCCTCCAAAGAGCTCCACGCTCCCCGACGATTGCTCACAGAGGCCCAGCACTATTTTAATAAGCGTGCTTTTGCCCGACCCGTTTGCACCAACAAGGGCGCAAAGCTCAGACTGATCCACCTCGAAGGAAACGTCATGCAACACACGCCGTTTTCCATAGCGCTTTGACACCTTTGATAGCTTTATCGCTGATGCGTTCATTGGCCCCCCGTTCTGCTTGATAGGAAAACCGCTGCTGCCAGACTGTCGCCTGGCAGCAGCCGCAACTGCTAGAGATTAACAAAACAGAAGTTTTTGCTGCAGTTATTGACGCAAGTGCGTGCTCCACAGAATGTCTTGCAGTAACCGTTACACCCACCACCGGGGTCCACATAACTCGGTTTAACAATCCAGCTCATATCGTTCCTCCCTTCTTTTATCGTTCGTTCTTGTTGTTATTGTTTGCCGATAACTTATATTTGTCAAGATAATTAATAAACAAAGAACCCATGTTAGACACGGGTTCCGTTACACTGATATTTCGTTATAGTTGTTCGCTTTATGCTACTCGTCGCTCAAATCTACAGCGAAGACTGATGTCGGAAGCGACGCCTCACTGCCTCCACCGCCCCGCATCTGCCTCACGACATTTTTTGCGCGCTCGACAATAAGCTCCTCAAGCTCCTTCTCGCTCACGCGCCGAATAATATCTCCCGGTTGACAATCAAGTTCATCGCAGATATCGAGAAGCGTCTTAAGACGAATAGCTTTAATTTTTCCGTTTCTTAGCTTTGAAATATTGGCCGGGGTATGCCCCGTGGCGCGAATCAGATCAGCGCTGGTCTTTCCGGTCTTAAGCAGCTGCGTCTCAAGCTCAATGATGAGATAGCTCATGTTTCCTCCTACACAAGCTCGTCAGACTGCTCTTGGAGCAGCGAGGCATAGCTCCAGATCACCGAGACAAACAAACAGACAGCCGCGCCGATAAGCGACCCCGCGTCAAAGGCAACGCCCTGGCAAATCGCGATAACGAAGGAATGGGGCACGACGCAAAGCTCCAGGCCGCCAATGGTGAGATTGACCGATCCATAGGCACCAACAAGCGAAACCGCGGCGTTAACAGCAAAGGCAAGCGCGAGAACACGGATAAGCCGCACATGCGCCCTGGTAAAGGGCGATACGCCCCGCGAAATGTCACGGCTGATTCCGCACAAAACGACAAGCGAAATACCCATGACAAGCGCCATGCACAGTCCGCTTGGGATAACGATGCACCCGCCATTGAGAAGCGTCACAACACCGAAAGAATCGACAGAAGCAACGTTTGCAACCGCATACCAGATCACGTAAACAACCAACGCGGCAAAAGCGACGAGCATTCCCGCAGAAACGACCGTCATGCAAAAACCGAGCTTCCTGATATTTTCGCGCGCCTTGGCCATACGCTGAACGCTATTGGACATACACTCACCCTCGTCGACTCTATCGTTATCGGAATAGTTTATCGAACAACGATATGGATTGCATGTGGGAAGCTCAGCCGGTGCGTATAGGCCATTTACTAATCCGAAGGAGTGAGCGTGGATTTTAGGACACTTACCGAACGAGAGTGGATAATCTCCCACTTTGAGGCCACCACGGGGCCAAAAACGGAAGATTATCCACTCTCATAGTCATCAAAGCTCGGAAGCTCTTATTCTGCTGCCTCGCGCAGGGCCGACATCGTAGCTGTATATTGCTGCTGCAGCGCATGCATCCCCTCGCGAGCGCCGTCAAATGCATCGGCACCGCGCAGCGCTTCGGTCACCACGACCGCCGGCTCGTACAGATTATCGAATCCCAGGTTCTGGCTCATGCCCTTGAGTGTGTGCGCTGCCATAAACGCTCCCTTAGCGTCTCCTGCCGCCATGGCAGCCTCCAGCTTGTCCATGCTCTCGTCATCCAAGAACTTGAGGGCAAAGCGGGCAAGCATCCCCTCGCCCATCAGCCGAGCGTAAGCGTCATCATAATTGGCGCCGATCTTCTCATACGTCTCGCGCATGGAAATCACGGATTCAAACTCCTTTGGTCAAACTAAATCGTAGGAAGCGCAACGACTTCGGCAGGACGCGCCAATGTTTCGGCAATACGGTCTTGCACCTCGACCAGGCAGTCGAGCGGCAGCGGGTTAAAGGCACCGCACTTACCGTCCAGAATCATCTGGATCGCCTCCTCGTGCGGAATAGCATCCTTGTACACGCGCACGCTCGTCAGCGCATCGTACACGTCAGCCACCGAAACCACCTGTGCGGCGAGGGGATATCGTCGCCCTTAAGGCCGTCGGGATAACCCTTGCCGTCCCAGCGCTCGTGGTGCCAACGCGCAATCTGGTACGCATATTCCATAAGCGCATTGCCGGCGTGATGGCGGCCCAGCTCATGCAGCATGTCGGCGCCGATCGTGGTATGCGTCTTCATAATCTCGAACTCCTCGGGCGTGAGGCGCCCGGGCTTGTTGAGAATCGCATCGTCAATCGACATCTTGCCGATATCGTGCAGCGCCGAAGCCAGGGCAATCATGGAGCGCTCCTCGTTGTCGAGGGAGATGTTGTCGCTACGGTGGGCCAGGCAGCCGAGCAGTAGCTCGGTCAGCTTCTCGATGTTCGTAACGTGCCCGCCGCTCTCGCCATTGCGAAGCTCCATGACGCCGGCCATGATGTCGATGAGCATGCGGCTGTTCTTGACGCGCTCGTTGTACTGTTGGGACAGCAGGCTCGTCAGACGACGCTGTTTGGCGTACAGGCGGATGGTGTTGCTTACACGGCGGCGCACGACACGGGAGTCAAACGGGCGGTTGACATAGTCCGAGGCGCCCAACTCGTACGCGCGCAGCACCACATCGTCGGAATCTTCGCTCGAGATCATGATGACAGGCAGATTGTCAATAATCGACCGGCGCGACAGATCGCCCAACACCTCAAAGCCATTCATGCCCGGCATGACAATGTCCAGCAGCACGAGCGACAGCTCATCGCCACACAGGCCTGCATGCGGGCGCTGCGAAGCTTTTCCTCGTAATATCGGCGATTGCGCACACTCGTCAGCACGTCGGTGTAGACAAGGTCCTCTTCTGCGGCCTCCTGTTCATCAATCGGACGCACCATCAGCAGGACGTGAGGCTCGCCCTCGACCTTCAGAGGGCGCAGGCGAGCGCGGTATTCAACGCCATCGTTGAGCAGCCGTTCCGACACCTCATCGGAGCCTGCCAAGACCTCCAGACCTGACTGGCGCAGACAGGGACACCGATCGCCGGCGAGCAGGCAGTTGGGATCGCCCTTAATCTGGTCGGCCGACAGCAAACGCACCACGGGGTAGGGCTGAAGCCGCAGACGTTGGGTTTTGAGCACCCTTGTTAACACAGCCGAAACGTCTACGAAAGAAGCCCGTTTGATGATTCGGCCGCTAGAGCCCCAAGATGCCGCGGACAGCCTGGGCGGCCGCTGTCGGGCGATCGCGCAGCCCGTTGTGCGCGCCGGGAACTACTACGAGCGGACAATTCAAAAGCTCAGCCGCCGTTCTCGTGCCCGCCTCGCGGGGCGTGCCAATCGAGAGCTCGCCCAGAAACACGGAGGCCACCGTTTTCGATACGCGGACGCCATCCCAATCGGGAACGCAGGTCATAGTGATCTCGTATTCGTTTGCCATGAAACTGCGGCCGTTGCGCAGGGCATGCTTGGCTTCTGCCTCGGTTAACTTGGGGGCTTGAGGGTCCGAATCGCCGATGGCGCCCAGGAAGGCCCTTAGCGCCCTCGAGACCTTTCCCGCAGCAATCATCTCGAGTAAAACCGGGGCCGCACCCAGGCCGGCGCCTTCGTTTGTCACGGCGGGTTCATGCAGAATCGCACGCGAGACAATGGTCGGGTTTGTACGGAGAAGCTCCAGGGTCACCAGCGTACCGGCACTGTGCGCGAGCACGTTTGCCGGAGCGCCGATATGCTCGATGACGGCCTGCAGGTCGTCGGCCTGGGCGGCGAGGTCGTAGCGCCCGTCCGCGGCGTCGCCGCTCTCGCCGCAGCCGCGGCGGTCGTAGGCAACTACGCGGCACACTTGGCTGAGCTCGCGGGCGATGCCCTCAAAAAATGTGCCATCGACGCAGGCACCGTGCACGCATATCAAGGCAGGCGCATCCGACGGCACGCCCGACTCGGCAAACTCGCGACAGGCAATCGTAGTGCCCGCATTCTCGACCGTAAAATCCATGTTATGCCCCATCGTCTTGTGCCTTGTTAACACATGAACTGTACCCGACCCGAAACCTTTCATATCGCAGGCATCGAGGGCAGAATGAAAAAACGAAACCTAAGAGCACAAGCCCAAACCAGACTTTGGCGCCGATGCTATGCTTAGGCACAACTGTCCCAAGGAGCATATGCCTATGTCTACGTTTTTAAATGCCAGCCCCATCTTTGGACCGGTGCGCAGCCGCCGTCTGGGCCTTTCTCTCGGTGTCAACATGATGCCGGCATCGGGCAAGATCTGTACGTTTGACTGCATCTACTGCGAGAACGGCCTCAACGCCGAGCGCCCCTGCCATGAGCCGTACAACACAGCTGCCGTGGTACTCGACGCGCTCGAGGCAAAGCTGCGCGAGATGGCAGCCGAGGGCGAGCTCCCCGATGTGATCACCTTCGCAGGCAACGGCGAGCCCACCGCCGCACCGGAGTTTCCGCAGGCCATCGCCGGCGCCGTCGCGCTGCGCGACCAGCTGGCCCCGAACTCCAAGATCGCCGTGCTCTCCAACGGCACGCGCGCCGATCGCCCCGAGGTGCACGATGCGCTCATGATGGTCGACGACAACATCCTCAAGCTCGATACCGTCGACCCGACATTTATCCAGCTGCTCGACCAGCCTGTTGGCCCCTACGACGTCGAGCACCAGATCGAGACGTTCGCGAGCTTTGACGGTCACGTTATTATCCAGACGATCTTTTTGACCGGCGAGTATCAGGGCAAGTCCCTCGATAACACCGGCGAAGCGTATGTCGGCCCTTGGCTCGCGGCGCTCGAGCGCATTCGCCCACAGGAGGCGACCATCTACACGGTAGCGCGCGAAACACCGATCGCCGGCCTTGCCAAAGCAGCGCCCGAGGCGCTCGATGCGATCGCCGCACGTGTGCGCGCCCTCGGCATTCCCTGCCAGGTGAGCTACTAGCGCGCGGCCACCCGCCAGCAAATCATCCTCAACTGACAGGGTAGCTAAAAAGCCCCGTCCCAAATGAGCTGGTCTGCGGGTGAGCTATACTAGCTGCGAATGAAAGGAAGTTAGACATGTTTGACAATGGACCCGTGCCCGGCCGCAACGACGCTTGCTGGTGCGGCAGCGGCAAAAAATATAAGAAATGTCACAGCGCCTTCGACGAGCGCCTCGAGCGCTTGTGGGAAGAGGGCTGGGAGGTTCTGCCTCGCACGCTCTACAAAACTCCCGCCGATATCGAGGGCATCAAGCGCTCGGCAGCCATCAACGTGGGCGTGCTCGATTACGTGGGCGAGCATATCGCCGCAGGCATGACCACCAACCAGATCGACCAGATGATCTACGACTACACCGTCGAGCACGGTGGCACGCCAGCCGATCTCAACTACGAGGGCTATCCCAAGAGCGTGTGCACCTCGATCAACGACGTCGTCTGCCACGGTATCCCCTGCGATGCGGATGTGCTGCACGAGGGCGACATCATCAACGTGGACTGCTCCACGATCTTGGACGGTTACTTTAGTGATTCGAGCCGCATGTTCTGCATCGGCGAGGTCTCGGCCGAGCGTCAGCGCCTGGTCGACGTCACCCGTGCCAGCGTGGAGGCGGGCCTGGCGGCCGTCAAGCCATGGCTGCCGTTGTCCGTTATGGCCGAGGCCGTGCAAAAGACCGTCGAGGATGCCAGCTTTAGCGTGGTGCGCGAGTACGGCGGACACGGCATCGGTAAGGAGTTCCACGAGGACCCGTTTGTGGGCTTTACCACCGAAGCGCCCGACGTGGACACCATCATGGCCCCGGGCATGGTCTTTACCATCGAACCCATGGTCAACGCCGGAGCGCCCGACATCAAGATTAGCAAGGGTGACGGCTGGTGTGTGCGCACCAAAGACGGTAGCGATTCGGCCCAGTGCGAGGTGCAGCTCGTGGTGACCGAGGACGGTTACGAGCTGCTGAGCTGGTAGCCGTGGATGCGCCGGATGCTGACGGGCACGCTCGTCTTGCATCCGGCGTTTTTTTGAACGTTTTGACTGATAAAACCTGACAAAATAAACCTGTCCCTTTTTGGTAGGTCAAGCGGAGAGGACTGCTTGTGAACATCCTAGTTTTGCTGCCCGTCAACGACCGTCATCGCGCAATTCTCGAGTCGAGCGCTCCGGGCGAGGACTTTATCTACACGAGCGCCGACGCCGCCACGCGCGAGCAGGTCGCCGATGCCGACGTGATCCTGGGCAACATCGACCCTGCCTTGCTTACCGCATGCGAGCATCTCCAGCTGTTGCAATTGCAGACCGCCGGCTATGACGACTACCTTGCCGCCGGCACCGTGCCGGCTGAAGCCAAGCTGTCTTGCTCAATCGGCGCCTACGGTCAGACCGTGAGCGAGCATATGTTTGCCATGGTGCTGTCGATGATGAAGCGCCTGCCCGGCTATCACGACTTGCAGCGCGAGCATCGCTGGGAGGATTTGGGGCAGGTTACCTCGCTCAAAAATGCCAACGTGCTGGTGCTGGGCGCGGGCGATATCGGCGGCCACTTTGCCACGCTCTGCCGCAGCATGGGCGCACACGTCCGCGGCATCAAGCGCCATCCGCTCGTCTACCCCATTGTGTTTGAGGACATGGACGGCATGGATGCCCTGTCTGAGCGCCTGACGGAGGCCGACATCGTCGCATCCTTTATGCCCAGCACGCCCGAGACCCGCGGACTGGCGAACGCCAAGTTCTTTGCCGCGATGAAGCCGGGCGCCTTCTTTGCCAACGGCGGCCGCGGTGACCTTGTGGTCGCCGACGACTTGGTTGCCGCCCTGGAGTCGGGACATCTTGCCGGCGCCGCGGTCGACGTCACCGACCCCGAGCCCCTGCCCGCGACAAGCCCGCTGTGGGACGCTCCCAACATGCTCATCACGCCGCATATCTCGGGCTGGTTCCACCTAGAGGCCACGCTCAACAACGTGGTCGACATCGCCGCGGAGAATCTACGCCATCTTCTGGCTGGCGAGACGCTACGCTGCTGGATTGAGCACTAGGTATTACGCCGTTCTAACGAACGGCGTAATGAGCCGACGCTACGAGCCCGTCTGGACGGCAATCTGCCTTTCAATCGTCGGGCATGGCCAGAAGGCCAATGCCCTCCTCTTTCAAGGCACCTTGCTCGCCCAGACGGGCTCTCGCTGACTTTTTCTCTACCCGCAAAGCTTTAGGGACTCAGCGGCTTGTAATGCCGCTGGCATATGCCCAGATAAAACCTGCCAAAATTAACATCCCTTTTTGGCAGGTTTTAGAGCTCCACGCTTTCGGCGCCGTTGATATGGAGGTCACGCTCGTAGAAAGCGGTGAGGGCGCGGATGGCGTACATCACGTCGCGCACGCCGCCGGTCTCGTAGCTCGAGTGCATGGCCAGCTGCGGCAGGCCCACGTCCACGGCGTGCATACTCGCCTGCATGTTCGACAGGTTGCCCAGGGTGGAGCCGCCGGCCATATCGCTCTTGTTGGCGAAGGCCTGCGTGGGTACGTCGGCGTCATCGCAAATAGCCTGGAACACCGCGCGGCTAAAGGCATCGGTGCAGTAGTGCTGGTTGGCGGCCTCCTTGATGACGATGCCGCCGTTGAGCACAACCTGATTGCGGGCGTCGCACTTCTCGGCGTGATTGGGGTGCACAGCATGCGCGTTGTCGCAGCTCACGAGCATCGAAGCGGCAAGCGCACGGTGGTACGACTCGTCGTCGAAGCCCAGCGATCCGTTAATGCGGCGCAGCGCGTCGGCCAAGAACGTCGACATGGCGCCTTGCTTGGTCTCGGAGCCAACCTCCTCGTTATCAAAGCAGCAGAAGACCGAAACGTCGTGCGCGTTCTCAGCACCCAAAAATGCCTGCAGCGAGGTGTAGGCGCAGGCCAGGTCGTCGAGCTTGGGCGTCGAGATAAACTCGTCGGCCCAGCCCCAAATGCGCGCATCCTGGCGGTTGACCAGGAACAAATCGCGGCCCAGAATCTGCTCGGGCTCAACATCCAGCTCGTCGGCGATCAGGGCGTCAAAGTCGCCCTGCTTAAGGTCACCAGCACTAATGAGAGGACACAGGTCAACGGCTCGGTTGGGCGCAAAGCCCTCGTTAACGCCGCGGTTCATATGGATGGCAAGGCTCGGGATGATGGCGACTTCGCGCTCGGTAGCGAGCAAACGACTCTCGATACGGTCGCCCTCGCGTACCAACACGCGGCCCGCGAGTGCCAGCGGACGGTCGAACCAGGTGTAGTCGATCATGCCGCCGTAGGCCTCGGTGTTCAGGCGCAGCGTCTCGCCCGCGCCGTCGAGCTCGGGCACGGCCTTGACCTTAAACGTCGGCGAGTCGCTGTGCGACGCCGTCAGCTGAAAATGATAGTCACCGGCAACACCGTCCTCGCCCCACGTAGCGGCCAGGTCCTCGCCCACTTTAAAGGCAACAACGCTCGAGGTATTGCGCTGCGTGTAATAACGCCCGCCCGGCTCGATGTCCCACGCCGCATTCTCGGGCAGGTAGGTAAAGCCCGCCTCGTCGAGCTCGGCCATAATGGTCGCCGCCGTATGGAACATGCTGGGGCATGCCTCGATAAAGTCGATGAGGTCGTTGGCGGCCTCGATATCGTCGGCCGTCACATGCGCGCGCTCGGGCGTTTCCTGATCCGTCATGCTCTCCCCTTTCACTGGGCTGATGGTCCCCTCCAGCATACCCCGCCGCGCCAGTGCCGTGCCTTTCATTCCATGTTTAATCCCGTGCCGCTCGCCAAGTTGAGCCATCATGCCCGCACTCCTTTTGCGACAATTACGCTAACAGGACGAAAGGAGCCGTCATGAAGCCACGTAACATTGCCATCGCCTGCGGTGTCGCAGGAGTCGCCGTCGGCCTTGCCGCTGCCACCGGCATCGTTTATCACAAACAAATCAAGTCTGCCGCGTCACTCAAACGCTTGACCGGCTACGCGGATGGCTATGACCTGTACGCAATCGACATTGCCTACGACTACGATCTTGATCGCATCATCGCCACTGGCGTGCGCGACGACCAGGCCTACATCGATGCCGTGGTGGCACAGGTGCTGCCCGGTGTGCCGGCACATGTCCAGGCGCCCCAGTTTGCCTGCAGCGCTTTTGTCGCCGTAGATGCCGAAGGCCGCGTGCGCACCGGTCGCAATTACGACTTTAAGGACGACACCTCGGCGCTGCTGGTGCGTAATCACCCGTGCGACGGCTATGCCTCCATCGGGTTTGCCGCCCTTAACAACCTGGGCGATAACACTCCGCTTGACTCCGTCGGCGGACGCGCTGCGGCGTTGATAGGCCCGTTTGCCCAGCTCGACGGCGTCAACGAATGTGGCGTGTCCATTGCCGTGCTCACCCTGGATTCCAAACCCTGTGACCAGGACACGCAACGCCCCGTCATCAATACCTCGCTCGCCATCCGTCTGGTGCTCGACCGTGCCGCCACCACGCAAGAGGCCGTCAACCTGCTTTCCGCCTACGACATGCACGCCATGGCAGGACGCGATTACCACTTCTTTATCAACGACGCCGCCGGTGACGCGCGGGTGGTGGAGTGGGATCCGCGCGATCCCGACCGTGCATGCAAGGCGACGCCCGTACGCCAGGTCACGAACTTCTACGCCTGCTATGGTGACGAGGTGCTCCCCAACCAAAAGAACGGCGAGCTGGGCCATGGTAAAGAGCGCGCCGTCGCAATCGCCGATGTCCTCGACGCCCGTGCCGGCGCCCAAGACGAGGCAATCGCTTGGAAGGCCCTACGCGCTGCGGCGCAAGAGCCCAATCCGGAAGACATCACCAGCAACACGCAGTGGTCGGTCGTCTTTGACAACACCGAGCCCGCTGCCGCCATCACGCTGCGCCGCCACTGGGGCGACGTCGACGCCTTCGCGCTGTAAGGAGCCAGGCCCGTCGACCTTACGCTCGCCTGACGTTGCTTACATTTCTATACGCTTGAGCTAACACGTTTTACCCCTGTATCAACAGTGTGCGGGGGTAAACTTATGCGCATGTTATAACTTGCCCGGAAGGATTCATCATGCTTAGGATCGGTCTTCTTACCAGTGGCGGCGACTGCCAGGCGCTCAACGCCACCATGCGCGGCATTGTCAAAACGCTCATGACCAATAGCGAAGAGCCTATCGAGATCTATGGTTTTGAGGACGGCTACCAGGGCCTTATCTACAGCAGGTTCCGCGTTATGACTCCCGCCGATTTTAGCGGCATCCTCACCCGCGGCGGCACCATTCTAGGCACGAGCCGCACGCCGTTCAAGCGCTTGGACATTCCCGAGGCTGACGGCGTCGAAAAGGTGCCCGCGATGGTCCACACCTATCACAAGCTGCAGCTCGACTGCCTGTTTATGCTGGGCGGCAACGGCTCCACCAAGACCGCCAACCGTCTACGCCAAGAAGGCCTCAACGTTATCGCTCTGCCCAAGACCATCGATAATGACACCTGGGGCACCGAGATGACGTTTGGCTTTACGAGCGCCATCGACGTTGCCACCAAGTGCATCGACGACATCCACACCACCGCCTCGAGCCACGGCCGCGTGTTCGTCATCGAGATCATGGGCCACAAGGTTGGCTGGATCCCGCTGTACGCTGGCGTCGCGGGCGGCGCGGATGTCATCTTGATTCCCGAGATCCCCTACGACATGGATAACGTCATCAAGACCATTGAGCATCGCATGGAGACTGGCAGCCGCTTTACCATCGTGGCCGTCGCCGAGGGCGCTATCTCCAAGGAGGACGCGGCGCTGTCCAAGAAGGAGTACAAGAAGAAGCTCGCCGAGCGTACGAGCCCGTCGATTGTCTACGACATCGCCAAGGAGATCGAGGCCAAGACCGGTCGCGAGACCCGCGTCGCCATCCCCGGTCACACGCAGCGCGGCGGTCAGCCCGACGCCCAGGACCGCATCTTTGCGACCCAGTGCGGCGTCGAGGCGGCACTGGGCTGCCTACGCGGCGAGTTTGGCTACATGATTGCCCTGTGTGACGGCAAGATGTGCCACATGCCGCTCGAGGAGGTCGCCGGCAAGCTCAAGTTTGTCGACCCCCAGAGCGACATGGTGCGCGAGGCCAAGGCATTGGGCATCAGCTTCGGCGACGAATAGCCTCGGCCGAAACTGCTCTCATCGGAGGCCCCAGGGCTTACCTCCCAAATCGTCCTCGGACATGTCAGGATCCCGCCGTGCGCTCCGCGCGGCGGGATCCTTCCGTCCTGCGGAAAGATTTGGGAGGTAAGCCCTGGGGCCTCCTGCGGTAACTAGGGAGGTCGAGGCTATTCGTCTTCTTGCTGCAAGTGCGTGGGCTGAGATTTTGGGATGTTGCAGGCTCTTAGCTGAGAGTAGCACTGACATTTGTCCTGAAATGGCTGGTCGTTAGGAGTTGCTACCGGTAGTTGCGGTAGGGTTGGAGCAGATTCTAACTAGAAATGGTGGTCGCTACTGGTTGTTCTCGGCATACTCGGCTCATTCGATTACGGTCACCACATGAAAGGAACTGTTATGGATCTTGCGATGGCGCAGCAGCTCGTTGATCGCCGCAAGGCTGCCGGGCTTTCTCAGGAGGCGCTTGCCGCCCAGCTGGGTGTGAGTCGTCAGGCTGTCAGTAAATGGGAGCGCAGCGAATCCTCACCCGATACCGATAACCTTATTGCGCTCGCCGCGCTGTATGGCGTGTCGCTGGATGAACTGCTGTATGGAGAGGCGGTGGATAGCACTGATGACTCGCAGACTGATGATGAGGCACAGAACAGCAACGCCGGCACCAAAGCTCCAGATGGGGCTGAAGAGGCTGAAGCTTCTACTGAGCACGCTGATTGCAGCGATAAGCCACTTGTCGATATTTCCCTCGCGCGCGGCATCCACGTTATTGATCCCAACAAAGGCGAAGAGGTCCATGTTGGCTGGAGTGGCATCCATGTGGCTAACGAGCGCAAGGGTGAAGAGGTCCATGTGGGGCCAGGCGGATTGCATATCGATACGCTAGAGGACGATGGACATAACGTGCATACCAATGACGATGGCACCGTCACCATCGACGGCGAGACGTTTTCCAGCTGGAAGGAAGCACACGACAAGCTCGACCATCATGGCAAGCATTTCCACACCAAGGTCGGTCGTGCGTGGAACAAGTTTCCCTTCCCCGCACTTGTCGCTCTCGCCTATCTGGTGCTCGGCATTGTCTACGGCACATGGGACATGGGGCTTTTCCTCGTCTTTCTGGTTCCCGTCTACTACGCGATTGGTGACTTCATCGATCGGCGCCACCTGTCTAAGCTGATCGAGGCCATCTACCCGGCAGCCGCCATCGCTTGGTTCCTCTACATGTGACTCTGTTTGGGACAGCCCCATCCTGCATGGATCATCCTCATCACGATTCCCGTCATAAAGGCGCTCATGCGCTGGTGCCGCAAACAATGGAAGCACCGCAAACAGGCCTAACACGCTCCGACCCACCAGCACCCAACCACCCCCGCCCTTCTCCTAAGTTGCGGTGAGATAGGGACTGTTTCGAAGTTCCAAAGCGCCAAACAGTCCGTATATCACCACAACTTACAAACAACTGGGTCAGTTCCGGCACGGAGATTAGCATTGAGCTGACCGCGCGCCAAGAAAAGGGCCTATTTACTACGTTTAACTCGAGAGGGCCGACCATACCCGCCTTTTCCGAAAAATGGCAAGCCCTCTACCTGCGGTTTTAATTTCATAATCTTTGTCATGGTCGAGGGTGTGGTAGCAAACGTAGTAGATAGGCCCGTTTTGTGGCATACGACCCATTCAAGCCCAATCTCGAAGGCTAAAGAGAGCCTCTCATCCACGCCTGGGAGCGAAAACCAAATAGAATGAAAGGCAAATGGAAAGCCCGTTTGACGAGCGGAGGACATATGCGCGACGTAGCCGAAAGCGACTGGAAGCTGTTTAAGAAAATGCTTCCTCAATGGCAAGAACGTTATATGGAAAAGCTCATCGCCCAGTACGTTGAGATGCTGAACGGCGACAGCGAAGCGTCCAGTAGATTTTGGGCATTAGAAGAGCGCCTCAATAGAGACAAGCTGTCCTCAGGCGTAATCGCAAACAACATTCGCCGCAGCACAATGCACCGCGAGATAGCCAATTTGCTTATCGACAGCGTGATCACCCTTGACGACCTTGACGGTTTTACCGAGGACATTAAGAGCTATGCGCAACGCTGGATTGGGCAGTAAGAGCACTGAACGACAGACCTCCCCAGCAAAACGGGGCAAACGCTGGGCCACCTAATGGTTGTCCGGCGTTCGCCCAGATAAAACCTGCCAAAATAACCCTGTCCCTTTTTGGCAGGTTACTCGGCGCTCTTGAGGGCGCCGACCATGTCGATCTTGTTGAGCGTTCGGTTGGTGGCGAGGTTGACGATGATCGTAAAGCCGAAGGAAAGCACCACGGCAAGCACGTAGCTCAGCGGCTCGACTTCGACGTCAAAGTACAGCGACGGCATCTGCAGGATGTACGTAAAGCTCTCGGCAAGCAGGCCACCCAGCGGCACGCCCAGCGCGGCACCAATCGCCGTCAAAATCAGCGTCTCCTTGTTAACGTAGTGGTGCACCTCGCCACGACGGAAGCCCAGCACCTTGATAGTCGCCAGCTCGCGTTCGCGCTCCGAGATGTTGGTATTAGACAACGTAAATACCACCACAAACGACAGGCACGCCGCCATAAAGGTCACAAGCACCACGACCGAATTGATAATCGTAAAGTTTGCCTCATAGTTTTCCCAATGCTCGGCGGTACTCGACAGCGTAATCCAACCATCGCTCTTAAGACGGTTGGTAAACGCAATCTGATCGGCCGACGAACCCTTAAGCAGCGCAAGGATGCCGTTGAGGCGCGCGCTTCGACCGAACGCGCTCTCATAGGTGCTCTGCGTCATATAGAGCGTGTTGCCCAGATAGTTAAGCGAAATGTCGCTGACCTTGACCTTGGCGACGTTGAGTGACGAATCCTGGACATGTGCTGTGTCACCCGGCTTGATCCCCAGCACCAGCTGAGAGCTCTTGCTCAAATACACATCCCCGTCGCGCAGGGCGAGCGGTTCTTCGGACTCGTCCTCGAGACACACGTAGTCGTCCAGGTCGTTCGTGCGGTCATCGGGCACCACGATCAGTTGCACGGTCTCGCTCTTGCCGCCAAATGTAAAGGTGACGTTGTCGGTCATAATCGGCAGCGTCGAAGTCACGGTCACGTCGGAATCCTTGGCTGCGCTTCGCTCGTCGAGCGCCGCGCACGTCTGCGAAAAATCGTCGGGATTGGCGACCGCTAGCAGGTCATAGCGCGTGATATGCCCGTACTGCTTGGGCGAAAGCGCCACCGATGTATCGCGGATGCCCATACCGCAGATCACGAGCGCCGTGCAGCCCGCGATGCCAAAGATGGTCATAAAGGCGCGCTTTTTGTAGCGGAATAGGTTACGTGCAGCGACCTTATTTAAGAAGCCCATGCGGCGCCAGATAAAGCCTATGCGCTCGAGCAAGATGCGCGAGCCGGCGCGCGGGGCCTTGGGGCGCATGAGCGAGGCCGGGGTCTCGGCCATCTCGTGGCGGCAGGCGATAATCGTGGCGCCCACCACGCCCACGGCAAACAGCGCCACCGAAACGATCGAGGACACGATGTCGTACGAAAGCAGCATCTGGGGCAGCGAGTACATGTCGTCGAATACCGTAAACAAGAACAGCGGCAGGCCCACAAATCCAATGATGTTGCCCAGCACGCCGCCAATCAGGCAAGCCCACAGCGCATAGTCCACGTATTTGGACAGGATACGCCCGCGTGAATAGCCGAGTGCCTTGTACAGACCGATGAGCGTGCGCTCCTCCTCGACCATACGCGTGGCGGTGGTGAGACTGATGAGCACAGCGACGATAAAGAAGATGAACGGGAAAACCGTGGCGATGGCCTCAATCGAGGAGCTATCGCTCTCGACGCTCGAGTAGCTCGCGATGTTGCCGCGGTCCTGGATGTACCAGGTGCATTCGCCAAGGTCGGAAATCTCGGCGCGGGCATCGGCAAACTGCTGGTCGGCGGCGGCACGGCGCTGGTCCAGGTCGGCTTGCGCCTGCGCGCGCTCCTCGCTGCCCTCGGCCATACGATCGATGTTGTCCTGTTCAATCCCAAAGAGCATATTCGCTTGGCGCTCGGCCGCATCCAAACTTGCCGGCGTATCGACCGTCAACTCTTGAGCACGTGCCTTTTCGCGTCCGTCGCGGATCTTATCGATATTGCCCTTGACCTCATTAATCTTTGTCGTGTAGGCATCCGAATAGGAATTGAGGCTCTTAGTCCCCTCGACGGTCACGTGAACCGCGGAGTAGGAAGAAGATGTCGCGGCATCCTCGCTCACATAGAACTTATAGTCCGCAGCCGAAGCAGCGCGAAAGGCATTGACGGTCGAGTCGGAACTCACATCGGTGGGGTCGAGGACCTCAGCCGTAATGGTGTAATCGCCTGCGGCGAACTGGTCCTTGGCACTTTGATTGGACGAGCTCGCGTCATTGGCGGCAAAACTCACGGTATCGCCGAGCTTTTTGCCCGAAGCCTTCAAAAAACGCGAGGTCACCGCGACCTCGCCGGCACGCTCGGGCAAATCGCCGCTCACCAGCACCGGCTGATCGATATTCTCCCTGGAAAGGCTCTGGACGACCACGCGCTCGCGCGTTGTACCCACGGCGGTGTAGGCGGTCTCGGTGTAGATGCCCTCGGCTGTCTCGACGCCGTCGACCTCTTGAATGGCCGCAAGATCGTCGCGCGTAAGGCCATAGGTCGACTGCACGTTAATGTCATAGACATTCTGCTGGTCAAAGTAGGCGTCAACCGAATCGCACAGGTCCTCGCAGCCCGCCTTAAGGCCACACATCACGCTCACGCCAAGCGCCGTGATGACCACGATGGACAAGAAGCGCTTAAGACTGCCTCGGATTGTGCGGTAGATGCCACGGCGAAACACCGTCGGCACCATGTCGTTTGAACTTTGGGCAGTGCGGTAGGTCGCGAACTCTCGGTCGCGACCGACGTGCTCCGTATCACGGTTTTGGCTGTTTTGGCGATCCTGGTCCATGGGCGCTACCACTCGATCGTCTCGATAGGTACAGGATTTTGCTGGACCGTCTCGCTCTCCACGCGGCCGCTCTTAAAGCGGATCAGGCGATCGGCCATGGGCGCCAGCGCGGAGTTGTGGGTGATGATAATGACCGTAATGCCTTGCTTGCGACAGGTGTCCTGCAACAGCTGCAGAATCTGCTTGCCGGTTTTGTAGTCGAGCGCGCCCGTGGGCTCGTCGCAAAGGAGCAGCTTAGGGTTCTTGGCCAGCGCGCGGGCAATGGACACGCGCTGCTGCTCTCCTCCCGAAAGCTGCGCGGGAAAGTTGGCGAGGCGCTCGCCCAGGCCGACCTGGCAAAGCGTTTGCTCGGCATCGAGCGAATCGGGGCAGATTTGCGCCGCGAGCTCGACGTTTTCGAGTGCCGTCAGGTTGGGGACCAGATTGTAGAACTGGAAAACAAAGCCGACGTCGGCGCGGCGGTATTCCACGAGCTGCGCCTCGTTGGCGGAGCTCACGTCGCGCCCGTCCACCGTCACGGTGCCGGAGGTCGCCGTATCCATGCCGCCCAGAATGTTGAGCGCCGTGGTCTTGCCGGCACCCGAAGCACCAAGAATGATGGCGAGCTCGCCGCGCTCGACCGTAAAGCTCGCGCCGTCGAGCGCGTGGATGCGGGCGTCGCCCTCGCCGTATGCCTTGATGACGTCTTTGAATTCAATATAGGCCATCGATTAATTCCCATCTGGTCGGATAACTCTTTAGTATTACCCATTTCCCACCCACCAAAAAGGGACAGGCTCATTTTGGCAGGTTTTATACGGGGGAATGGCGGGTGTGGGCGAGGCATTGAGGCTACCCAAGTCAACCATTTGACCCAAGCCTCGCCCACCGCTATGATGCCGCTTCGGAATGAATGTCTCCGCTGGGTGCGCTAGCTAAGCTGTCGCGTCACCCTAAACCGCCTTGTTGCTGATGACTTCTGCTGTTACGTGGTGCCTCCTAGGTATCACGCCGCGGCAGGAGTCTTTTTTGTTTTGGAGGAGAAGTGTCAGAAAGCAGCACATCGAGCAGGATTAAACGCCTGGTCAACACCTATAGCGGCCTCGTGCTTATGGGCGCTGTCGGAATCCCCGTCGGCATTATCGTTGGCGCCATCTGCGCGCTCTTTGGTCGCGTGCTTCTGGCGATTGGCACCTTCCGTGACGAGCACATCACTCTGCTCCTTCCCCTCCTCGCCCTCGCGGGCCTTGCCATCGTGTTTGCCTACCGCACTTGGGGCAAAGGCACCGAACGCGGCATGAACTTAGTATTCGACGTAGGCCACGGGCGCGAAGACGCTATCTCCCCGCGCTTGGTGCCGCTCATTATGCTGAGCACGTGGGGAACGCACCTCTTTGGCGGCAGCGCGGGACGCGAGGGCGTGGCCGTGCAGATCGGTGCAACCGTCTCACATTGGATCGGCCGACGTTTGCCTTTCCGCGACCCCGGCAACACGTTTTTGCTTATCGGCATGGCTGCCGGCTTTGCCGGACTCTTTCGAACGCCACTTGCAGCCACGGTCTTTGCTATCGAAGTGCTGGTCGCAGGACGCATGGAATACCGCGCGCTGTTTCCCGCGCTTACGGCCTCACTCGCAGCAAGTATGACCTCCGGCGCCCTAGGACTCGAGAAGTTCGAGGTCGCCGTTACCGCCTCGCATGCGCTCGACATCCCCGGTCTTGGACGGCTAGCGCTGTTGGGTATCGCGTTTGGTATGGTAGGCGGCGCTTTTGCCTGGTGCCTTGCCCATGCCAAGACCCTTGCAGCGCGGCTGTTCCCCAACCCTTACATACGCGTTGCCGTTATGGGCCTTGCACTGTCGGCGATTCTGTTCGTACTGTGGCAGGGGCGATACTGCGGCCTTGGCACAAACCTGATATCGGCAGCGCTGGACGACAACGGCAAGATTGCCATCATGCCTTGGGACTGGGCGCTTAAATTCGCACTCACCATCGCCACGCTTGCCGCAGGATATCAAGGTGGTGAGGTAACGCCGCTGTTCTCCATCGGAGCAAGCCTGGGTGTCGTGCTCGCCGGAATTCTCGGCATGCCCGTCGAGTTCTGCGCCGCGCTGGGCTACGCCGCCGTCTTTGGCGGCGCCACCAACACGCTGCTCGCGCCAATCCTTATCGGTTGCGAGGTCTTCGGTTTCGGTAATCTGCCGGCGTTCTTCATCGTCTGCGTTGTGGCTTACCTATTCAACATGGATAAGTCCATCTACGCCCTGCAGGAGCGGGCGTAGATCGATGTCCAGGCAGGTGGTCTCAACCGGAAACGGCGTCCCACTCTGAGGCTGTATTCCGGGGCACGGTTTCCGCTCGGGACGCCATTCGGAAAGCGCATCCCGCTTTATAACAGAATTCCGGAACGTGGTTTCCGTCTGAGCCTCCATTCGGAAAGCGTGTCCCGTTCTTTCACGGCATCTTGGCTATGCAAAGTGCTCGAGCGTTACTCCTCGTACGCGCCCTCAAGCCGCAGCAGCCACTCCTTGCGGTCAAGGCCGCCAGCATATCCGTTGAGCGAACCATCGGCGGCAACCACGCGATGGCACGGCACAATAATCGAAATGGGATTACGCGCGACCGCGGCCCCCACGGCACGGGGAGACACAACGGGTGCCTCATTTCCCGGCACACGATGTCGAGCCGCAACACGCTGGGCGATCTCGCCATACGTAGCGACCTCGCCACGCGGAATTGAAAGCAGCTCGTACCAAACTTCACGCTGAAACGCCGTGCCAATCATATGCAACGGCGGCGTAAACCGAGGCTCCTGCCCCGCAAAATAAGCATTCAGCCAAGCCCAGGAACGCTCAAGCACCGAAGAAGCCGCACCATTTGCCGGACTCACCGAAGACATCCCACCGGCACCAGAAACCGCATCGGCACCTACGACATACTCCGCATCCTCTTTGAGCAGCGTAGAGCCAAAGTGCTCCTGCCTCTCAAACCAAAGCCCCGTCAAACCGCGGCCATCAGCGGCAAGCAGGATTTCGCCCAAAGGCGAAGCAAACGTCGTCGTGACCACCAGCGGCTCCTTTCAAAACTCCGCAACATAATACCGCGAATTGTGCAGACAACCCCAATCGACCCCAAAGTCACCCAAGGCAGCAGGCGCGAACGCGCCGCAGCTGCCGGCCGAGCCCCACAGTCCCCAAAGGCGGCAGGCGCGAAGCGCCAAGGCCGCCGCCGGGACCAGGGCCCGCAACAACCACGTGCCCCCACATCAGCCCAACGGCCCCAACCAACAACGGCCCCATCGCAGGCCGCGCGCAGCAGCGTCACCGCAGGCGGGGGCCGGGTTTAGTTTTCAGAACACTCCGCAGACCAGTGTGGCGCCTTGTCCGCGGCTCCGAAGGAGCAGGACAAGGCGCCACACATGGTCGAGGACGTTCTGAAAACTAAACCCGGCCCCCGCCGGACAGGTCAACCTACTCGCAGAGCAGCTTAGCGATCTGGACGGCGTTGGTTGCCGCGCCCTTACGGATTTGGTCGCCGCAGCACCAGAAGGTGATGCCACGTGCGGCCTCGGGGTTCGAGATATCACGGCGCACGCGACCGACCCAGATCAGGTCCTGGTCGGAGGTGTCCATCGGCATGGGGAAGCGATCGTGTGCATCCTCGGCACCCAGATCGTCAACCAGCTTGACGCCCGGAGCGGCGGCAAGCGCAGCACGGGCCTCTTCCACCGTGATGTCGCGCTCGAACTCGAGCGTAATGCTCTCGGAGTGCGAGCGCAGCACGGGCACGCGCACGCAGGTGCAGTTCACGCGCAGCTCGGGCAGGTGCATGATCTTGCGGCCCTCGTTTTGCAGCTTCATCTCCTCGGAGGTAAAGCCCTCTTCCTTGACGCCGCCAATCTGCGGAATCAGGTTGCTCGCCAGCTGGGCGGCAAATGCACGCGGCTCGGGAATCTCCTCGCCACGGCCCAGAGCGGCCAGCTGAGCCTCGAGCTCGGCCATACCGGGAGCGCCAGCACCCGAAGCTGCCTGATACGTGGACACGATCATGCGCTTCACGCCGGCGAGCTGATGTAGCGGCCACGTAGGAACCAGACCGATGATGGTCGCGCAGTTGGGGTTGGCGATCAGGCCGTGGTGCCACTTAATGTCATCGGCGTTAATCTCGGGCACGACCAGCGGCACCTCGGGATCCAGACGGAAGGCGTGGCTGTTGTCGACCACAACGGCACCGCGCTTGACGGCCTCGGGCAGCAGCTCCTTGGCGATATCGTCGCCGGCAGCGCCGAGTACGATGTCGCAGCCCTCAAAGGCCTCGGGGCAAGCCTCTTCGATCACAACCTGCTCGCCGCGGAACTCAACGGTCTTGCCCGCAGAGCGCGCGCTCGCCAGCAGCTTGAGCTTACCGACCGGAAACTCCTGCTCGTTGAGGCACTCGAGCATCTGGGTGCCCACAGCTCCCGTCGCGCCCAAAATAGCAACCGTGTACTGTTTCATGCTTCCCCCTTTAAAGGTTGTAGCTATCGCCCGCACGCCAAGCAGGCCGGATATTCTTGCCCAGTTTATACAAGAACGGGGCGGATACAAAACCCGCCCCGTCGAAACGAAACCGAAACGAAACGCCCGGCAGTAGATTTTTGGGACATCCTAAAAATCTACCGGGACGGAAACTACTTGTGGAGTGCGGCCAGAGCGGGATCGACCGGCGCAGGAGCCTCCAGATCGGAGACCTTCACAATGCCGTTCTCGTCGGAGAAGGCTCGGTAGATGGTCTGAATCGCCAGGTCAAAGTCCTTCTCCTCGACACCGATAATGATATTGATCTCGTCACAGCTCTGCGAAATCATGCGCACGCTCACGCCGGCCTGGCCGAGCATGCCAAACAGATGGCCCGAGATACCTGCACGACCGCGCAGGTTACGACCGACGGTAGCAATAAGTGCCAGACCCTCAACCACCTCGATCTCGAGCGGCTCGACTTCCTGTTGAATGTCGCCCACAAGCGAGTACAGCGAATCGTGCACATCCTGCTCCTGCACCACGGCGCCAAAGCGATCGACGCCGGTGGGCATGTGCTCAACGGAAACGTCATAGCGCTCGAACACCGAAAGCGCGCGGCGCATAAAGCCGACGCGGGGCTTGGTGCGGTCGCGGGCCACATTGATGGCGACAAAGCCGCGCTTGCCGGTCACGCCGGTAATGATGGGCTCTGCCTCGCCCTCGTCAGCCGTCTCGCTAATGATGGTGCCGGGGTCCTGCGGCGCATTGGTGTTCTTGATGACCAGCGGAATACCCGCCTCACGCACAGGAAACACGGCCTCCTCGTGCAGGACGCTTGCGCCCATGTACGAAAGCTCACGCAGCTCCTCGTAGGTAACGCGGGCGATGGGCTGCGCCTCGGGCACAATACGCGGATCGGCAGAATAGAAGCCCGAAACGTCGGTCCAGTTCTCGTACAGATCGGCGCCCAGGCACTTGGCCAGAATCGAGCCGGAAATATCGCCGCCGCCACGATCGAGCAGCTTGATCTGACCCTCACGCGTCGCGCCATAGAAACCGGGCATAACAAAGCCGCCCTGCTGACCGTACTCCTGCACCAACTCGGAGGTGCGGTTCATGCTGAGCGTACCATCGTGATGGAATGCAACGACCGTCGCGGCGTCCAGGAACGGCAGGCCCAGGTACTCGGCCATCAGGCGAGCGGTGAAGTACTCGCCGCGGCTCACAAGCTCCTCAGTGGAGTAGCCACCGGAGCGAGCACGCTCGGCAAAGGCCGCAAACTCTTCGCGGATGGGATAGGTGAGCTCCAGCTCGTCAGCGATATCAAAGTAGCGCTGGCCAATGTCCTCGAGCAGTTCCTCGCACGACACGTGGTACTTAACGTGCGCGTTAACCAGGTAAAGCAGGTCGGTCACCTTGGTGTCGCCCTTAAAACGGCGACCGCAGGCAGAAACCACCACAAAACGGCGGGCAGGGTCGGCATCGACGATGGCCTTGATCTTCTTAAAGTGTTCGGCGTCGGCGACCGACGAGCCGCCAAACTTGGCAATCTTAATCATGGGCTGGAGGTTACCTTTCTAAAAAGCCTCTGCGAACCTATTTTGCGCGCTCTGATACCATGGTTTCACCGATTGGGACCAAGGCATCCGAGGAGCAGTGTTATATGGGAACTTATCATAGTACACGAGGACGCACTTTATCGTGCTCAAGTAAGGTGGCAATCCGTACTGGCATCGCTCCCGACGGGGGTTTGTTTGTCTCGGACGAGCTCGGCACCCAGCAGGTCGATATCAGCTCGCTTGCAGATAAATCGTACTTTGAAATCGCTCAAGATGTGTTGGGAATGTTACTGAATGATTACACGGCCGAAGAAATTTCGGCGTGTGTCGACGAAGCATACCGCGGCACGTTCGCGAGCGAAGAGGTTACGCCGCTCGTCAAACTCGATGCCGCACCGGGCGCCGACGCCCCTCAGACCTATGTGATGGAGCTCTTTGGCGGCCCCACGAGCGCCTTTAAGGACGTCGCCCTGCAGATGCTCCCCCGCCTGATGGCCCGCACCTCCGCCAAAGAAGGCGGCGCCGAGCGCATCATGATCGTCACCGCCACGTCAGGCGACACGGGCAAGGCCGCACTCGCTGGTTTTGCCGATGCTCCGGGCACGGGCATTACCGTCTTTTATCCCGAGGGCAAGGTCAGCCGCGTCCAGAATCTGCAGATGTCCACACAGGAGGGCGACAACGTCGCCGTCTGCGGTATCCGCGGCAACTTTGACGACGCCCAGAGCGCCGTCAAACGCATCTTTGCCGATAAGGAGCTGGCCGAGCGCCTGGAGGCCGCCGGCACGGTGCTTTCGAGCGCCAACTCCATCAACGTCGGCCGCCTGGTGCCGCAGGTCGTCTACTACTTTGCCGCCTATGCGCAGCTGCTGCGCGCCGCCGCTATCGAGGCTGGCGACGCCGTAGAGTTCTGTGTGCCCACCGGCAACTTTGGCGATATCTTGGCCGGCTACTACGCCAAGCGCATGGGTCTGCCCGTCGCCAAGCTCGTCGTGGCGAGCGACAAGAACAACGTGCTGGCCGACTTCCTGACCACCGGCGTCTACGACCGCAACCGTCCGTTCTTCACGACCATCTCGCCGTCGATGGACATCCTTATCAGCTCCAACCTGGAGCGTATGCTCTACTTCCTGTCCGACGGCGACTGCGAGCTCGTTGCCGGCCTTATGGAGCAGCTTGCCCAGACCGGCCGCTACGAGGTGCCCGCCGAGCTGCTGGCCAAGATCCAAAGTGTGTTTGGCTGCGGTTGGGCCAGCGAGGACGAGGTCCGCACTGCCATCAAGAGCTGCTGGGACGCCAACGGCTACGTGATCGACCCGCACACCGCTTGCGGCTATCACGTCTTTGAGCAGGTCGCCCCCGCCGAGGGCGCCAAGGTCCGCGTGCTGCTTTCGACCGCCAGCCCCTACAAGTTCCCGCGCGCCTGCTGCGACGCCCTGGGCCTCGACGTTCCCGAGGACGACTTTGAGGCCATGCGTGTGCTCGAGCAGGCCACCAACACGGTCGCCCCGACCCAGCTCGCCGAACTCGAATCCAAACCCGTCCGCTTCGAAGACGTCTGTGACGTCGATGAGATGGCCAACTACGTAGAGTCTGCAGCAAAAAAGATGACTACCAACTAAAACCCCTTATAAGGCGCCGGCGAAAGCCGGCGCGCCTTCTTCCATCAGATAGCCCCGGGATGATGACGAACGCGCACAGCGTGCCTGGTTGTTTAGTTCGTCGCGAGTTCCGCACGCAAAGGAAAGCACTTTATGTGCTTTCCGTCTTGCGCAGGACTGCCCGAGCAGCGAACTAAACAGCCAGGCACGCCAGGAGGACTCACATGATCAAAATCACCGTCCCAGCAACAAGCGCCAACCTAGGCATCGGCTACGACACCCTCGGCATGGCCGTCAGCCTCTACTCGCACTTCACCTTCGAGCGCGCCGACAAACTCACCATCACGGGCTGCCCCGAGGAGTTCCAAAACGAGAATAACCTGGTCTATGTGAGCTTTGTCGATGCTCTGGCCGCCTGGGGCGAGCCGGCATTCCCCGTCGCTATCGACATTCAGACCGACGTGCCCGTCGCCCGCGGCCTGGGTTCCAGCTCCACCTGCGTCGTCGCTGGCATCATGGCTGCCGCCGCGCTGACAGGCCACACCGTCGACCGCGCCGAGCTCGTCCGCATCGCCACCGAGGTCGAAGGCCATCCCGATAACGTCGCCCCCGCTATCCTGGGCGGCGCCGTCTGCTCCTTTACGCCAACCGATTCGCTTCCCCAGTGCCTGCGCTATGAGGTGAGCGATCGCTTGCGTTTTATTACCGTGATTCCGCCCTACGAGGTGCACACGAGCGAGGCGCGCAAAGTCGTGCCGCAGGAGATTCCGCTCTCCACCGCCGTGTGGCAAATGGGCCGCATCGCCGGCATGACGCGCGGCCTGGAGACCGGCGACCTGGACCTTATTGCCGCCGCCAATGACGACCGCATCCAGGAGCCCTATCGTCGCCGCTTGATCCCCGATTACAACGCCGTGCGCGACACCTGCCTGAACGGCGGTGCCAAGACCATCTGGATCAGCGGTTCGGGCTCAACCCTCATGGCCGTAACCGATGACACCATCGTAGCCAAGTTCCTGCAGGTCAAGCTGCGCGAGCAGTTCCCCAAGTGTGATACGCATATTCTGACGTGCGACACGGAAGGCGCCCAGATCGAATACCTGTAGTCGCCGTCCCGTATACTCGCCGGGGAGGCCAGGGGCTTTGCCCCCAAATCGTCCTCGGACATGGCAGGACCCCCGCTGCGCACTTCGTGCGGCGGGGGTCCTGCCGTCCTGCGGAAAGATTTGGGGGCAAAGCCCCTGGCCTCCCCTACGTTCACTTCGCTGGCGGCGGCTACAGGGACCTACACTCTGTAAAAGCGCCGGGCTGATAGTTGCTTTTTATTGGTAGGGGCTCTTGCTAGGTAGGGACACTTACTAGTGACAGGCTTCGCCTGTGCGCTTGGTTTACGCTGCGCTGGTTTCTTTGTATTCGAAGACTGGTTCTAGGAGGTCTTCGATGTTGCAGTGGAGGGCTTTTGCTATGGCTCTTACGCTTGTTACCGAAGCTTCATTGATGTTTCTCTGGCGCTGCTCGTACATTTGGATTGAGCGGAGTGACACACCCGATTCGTATGCCAGATCTTGTTGGGTTTTCTTGAGCCTCTTTCTTGCTAACGCAAGTTTGGTTTGCCTGGACGCTTTTTTCGCCATATCGCAGACGAGGCGAGTCACGCGTTCCTCCGAGGCTTCGTGCCAGGGGTAGTACAGACTGCGTAGCACATCGAATGGAACGACATGCAGCAAATCTTCGAAAGACTCCCCTAGGCGCCACTGAAGGTATGCCAATATCCAGCCTGTCCAATATTCCGGTGTCTTTTCGAATCGGTAGGTTCGATTTGGCATCGGCCTTGATTGATAGCCGGACCTTTCGGCAATGAGCGCGAACAGCTCAACGCCCGATTTTCCCGACACTACCCATGCGTTGCCGCGTTCGAACTCGCGGGCTACGCCGCTCAGGCAAAAGAGTTCAGCAACTTCCGATCCTTCTGCCCCATAATCGTTAACGGCATAGTCAAAGCAGTCGCCGAGGTTGTTCATTGCATCCTCGAGGTAGTAGACGGGGTATGTCCTACTCGGCCCACAATCCGTTAACTCTTGGATCATTCAAATCAACCCTCCCTGCCATCAAATCCCTAATGTCGACACCCTCGGTGTCAAATCCGTTTACCGTATCCAGGTACTTACGTCGAGCGTTCTGTTCTCGCTCAAATCGTTTGGGATAAAACTCAGCTCCCGAGGCCTGCTTCCAATCGCGAAACCTGATCGCCGAGAACGCGCGCTCACTCATAAGCGCATATTGAATGCCCAAATCCCCCAAAAACATAATGCGCTGCAATTGCCTGAGCGAAATCATGCCGTTAACGAACTGTCTTGCAAACGAAAAGTAGGAATCGTCAGCGCGATAGCCTCGAATAACGTCATAGGGAGAAATATCAATCAGACAGTTGTCCAGCAAATACCGAAGTCCTTCGCGTGCCAGCGGCGTCGAGACATTAAACTCCCGGTTGTCGGCCAAAATCGCAAGCCAATTGAGGATTGAGAACTCCCCAGACTCTAAATCCAAGACCGAAAGGCCATCTAAATCAAGCTCATATCGATTGGCAATGCCATCAGACTCGGTCCGGCATGCCCATTCCATTGCCATTTCCTCATGTGGTGTGCAATAAAACCCGCGCCCATAGTCATTGAATTGCCTGCATTTATCCAACGATGGATGCTCGACAACAACCTCCGACCCGTGCCAAAGCTCCATATCGACCTCCTAAAAATATCACCCCAGTGATAGTTTACCAATAACTATCACTGGGGTGATATAGATGAGAGCTTTTGAGGGGCTGCAGCCTTACTAGAGGCAAGCCTCGGCGATGCGCTTTTTTAGTTCGTCGATGCCGGTGCCGGTCTGGGAGCTCGTGATGATTACGTTCTCGGCCGGGACGTTGAGCTGCTTCTTGATGGCCGCTGCCTGACGGGCCTGCTGGGTACGGCTGAGCTTGTCGGCCTTGGTGAGACAGACGATAAAGTTGAACTCGTTGCCCTGCAGGTAGTCGATCATATCGTGATCGAGCTTGCTGGGGTCGTGGCGAATGTCCACCAGCGACACAACCAGGTTAAAGCTGCGCTCGGAGTCGAAGAAGTCGCCGATAAGCTCGGCCCAGCGGTCGCGCTCGGCCTTGGAGCGACGGGCGAAACCGTAACCCGGCAGGTCCACAAAGTGTACGTCGTCGGCCTCGAAGAAGTTGATGTTGCTCGTCTTGCCCGGCGTGCTGGAAACCTTGACCAGGTTCTTGCGGCCAAAGAGCTTGTTCATAATCGACGACTTGCCCACATTTGAGCGGCCAACGAAGCTCACCTCGGGACAGGTGGACTCGGGGATCTGCGAAACCTTGCCGTAGCTGGCGACGAACTTGGCAAGCTGATAGTTAATGGAATCGGCCATGGACACTCCTTGGTCGTAGGTTTTTACAAAACGGGCGTGCTATTGCGCGGCGGCGATACGACGAACGATGTCAAGCGTGATGCCGCTCGCGGTGCGAGCGTACTCATCCAGATCGAACTCGCGCTCGCAAAACGCGTCATATGCCTCGTCGCAATTATCGCTGATAGCGCGCAGCACCAGGCAATCGACACCATTCTTGGCCGCGATGTGCGCAATTGCCGCGCCCTCCATCTCGACGCAATCGGCATGCGTGGCCTCAATCGCAGCGTTACGCATGGCGTCACCCGTAACAAAGCGGTCACCCGTGGCGATAGTGCCACACAGGAACTGCTTGGGGTCCTTCTCCGCAGCCGCCACATCCAGCGATACGTCCACAAACCCATGCTCGGCAAGCACGGCGGCGGCAACATCAGCCAACGCCGGCGTCGAGACAAACTCCTCGAGCCCCGGCGCCGACTCGGCGATGAGCGCCGTGTCGGTATCGAGATAGCGCAGGCACTTGCCTATAACCACGTCGTTAATATGGAGCTTAGGATTTAGGCCGCCCGCAATGCCCGAAAACACAACGGCCTGCGGGGCATATTTGCTGATGAGATGCTGCGTTGCCGCCGCGGCGTTCACCGTGCCCATGCCCGCCGTTGTGGCGACAACTGTCAGGTCGTCGAGCTCACCGCTCACAACGGTCAAGCCCGCCTCCCGTGCCTCGCAAACGTCGCTCAGCTCTTCCTTAATCTGCATGATCTCTTTTTCGAGCGCACCGATAATCGCGATGGTAGCCATACCATTCCCCAAACCTATACGAAATTCTCAACCAAGGTATGGTACCAGCATTTTGTTTGACCTCGCCAAACGAACACGCTAAGCCAGTGCAGCTCGCGTATCAAACAGAGCCTTTGCAATCGCGGCCGTAACCTCGCTCGAACGGTCACTCCATGGCATCGATGTCATGACGCTCATGACATAGGTACGGCCATCGATGTCGATGAGGCCTGCATCGCATGTCGAATAGTAACCATCCTCGCTAATCCAGCCTGCCTTGTTGCGCACCAAAACCTGCTCGTCCGCAATGCCATCGCGAATAAACGAGCGCGATGTTGATGTCAGAAGGCCCGACAACCACTGTGAAGTCTCGGTATCCATGCTCAGATACTCGCTCATCTCACGCCATAACCTCGCAGAAGTGCGCGGGCAGTAGGTCGGAAAATCACTCATCGGATCCAGTGCCGTATCGTAATCGATGCCAAGACCGACAATCCAATCCTCGTAACCGACACGGTCAAACGCCGCACGTAACGCAATAAACGAATCGTTGTCTGAATAAACGACCGCAGCCTCGATCAAGTCGCGTACCGTCTGCCAACCCATGTTGTAGCCACCATAGGTGCCAAGGGAGTCATCGAGTGAAACCTGGCCCGTCTCGACCAGAGATTCGCAAATGTACAACGCATAGAGTGCCTTGTAGCTACTCGCACCGTACACCTCGACATCAGCGTTATACGTCACGCCCTTACCGCTCGACAGGTCGTAAAACACCACGCCCACATCGCCCAGCTCCTGCGCCTGGTCAAGCGCATTCTGGAGTGCGGCGAGGTTCTCATCCTCCAGGGCGAGGATCTGGTCATCAACCAGCGAGAAGGTCTGCACGGTATCGCCTGAGGGAATATCGTTAAAGTCCGCCTTCGAAAGCCCCGTCTTGAGGTTCGCTGTCGACAGGGCTTGACTTGCGGTGACTTTAGATTCAGAGACCTTTTTGTTTTGCGTCTGTACCGTTGACGCATCTGAGTGTGCCATTCGCTCCGACGCGTAGGTTTTGGCGGTAATTCCGAGGATAATAACCGCCGACGTTAGCATCCCAATGGCGGCAATCTTCCTCACGCGGATGCGAGTGTCGGCAAGGCCACGCGAAGACGTGTCCTTCGTCTTATATCTGCTGCCATGCTGCGGCACATACTCGTCCCGCGATGCGATGTTTCGCACGTGGTCTCCTGACTGCTACCGTTTATATACGAGCAGCATGATACCGAGCAGGCATTTCTTTCCAAAGATATTCAGTGGCGTTTAAGGTGTCTTTAAAGAAACCACAAGCGTTTCTATGCATTTTTGCCAATTCTGTTGCACATCTCTACCCAAAACGCAGTTGCGGTGAAATAGTTCCTGTTTGGACGGCATAAGCCGAAAAACAAGAACTATTCCACCGCAACTTGACGGGGCTCTTTGGCAATCAACTTGGTGCCCAGGGGTACTCATTTAAGTCTGTCCCCAATGAGTGCCTTTGGGGAGCGAAAATGGCTCGCTAGCCGATGGCGTTTTTGAGTTCGGCGCGGCGCTTTTTCATGCCCGTCATGACGGCGTTGCGCAGCTCGGGCATGCGCGCGGTATCCATCTGGGGCACGCCCTCAAGCTTATAGGGAATGCCCAGTTGCTCGTACTTGGCGACACCCATGGTGTGATACGGCAGCATTTCCAGGCCCACCACGTTGTGCCATGGAGCGATCAGACGACCGAGCGCCTCGCACTCCTCCACCGTGTCGGTAATGCCGGGCACCACCACGTGGCGGATAACGACCTTGATCTTGCGACGTGCAAGCTCATCACCAAACGCCAAGATGCGTGCGGGATCGCAACCGGTCAGCTTTTTATGCTCAGCCGGATCGGCATGCTTGATGTCGAGCAGCACCATGTCGGTCTCGTTGAGAACGGCATCGAACTTCTCGGGGTGGTTGGGATCGAACGCATAGCCGCAGCTGTCCAAGCAGGTATGCACGCGGCCATCGGGGTTGTTGTGCATTGCACGGAACAGGTCGGCCAAAAACTCAGGCTGTAGGAGCGGCTCGCCGCCGGACACCGTAATTCCGCCGCTGCGATAGAACTCGTGGTTACTCTGGAACTCATCCATGAGGTGCTCGACGGTCACCATCGTGCCGCCGTTGACCGACCAGGTATCGGGATTGTGGCAATACGCGCAGCGCATGGGACAGCCTTGGACAAACACCACAAAGCGGATGCCGGGTCCGTCGACCGTTCCCATCGTCTCGATTGAATGCACGCGGCCAAGGGCAAACGCAGAGTCCTCGGGACGAGCGTCCACACCCTCAAGCGTCATTTCTGCCATTCGCGCTACCTTGCCTCTCCTTGGGTGCAACCAATTAAAATGCCAGAGCCATTCTAGCCCATACGCATGATGGTGAAATGGTTTAGCGGTCAATTGGATTGTTCTATTTGACCCCACGCAAGAGCGGCGGGAGGGTTATCGCAACCCGCCCGCCGCCGTGGCAATAGAAATCGATAGACGCCAGGCCTTTACGCCTTGAGTGTGAGCACCGCGCCGAAGGCGGTCGGGCCGCAATGGCTCGAGATGACGCCGCCGACCTGAGTCCAGGTAACGTCCTTAAAGCCCAGGCCGTGCGCGTAGACTTCCATGTCGTCGCGCAATTCCTCGGAAAGGCCTACCGAATACGCCAGGCCAATATGCGAGTAGTCGATCTCGCCCTTCTCTACCATGTGATCAATAAAGGCACGGGCGCACTTGAGCATAGAGCCGCGGAACTTCTTGGTCGCCACGAACTTACCACCCGTCACCTCAATGCAGGGCTTAATCTTGAGCAGATGGGCGCCCAGGAACGCGACGTTGGACAAGCGACCGCCCGCCTTAAGGAAGGCAAGGTCCGTAGGAACAAAGCCCAGCAGCACGCGGTCCATGACGGAGTTCGTAAATGCAAAGATTTCGTCGACGGTGACATCGGGGTGAGCCTCGATGTATTTGGCGGTCTCGACGACAACGAGCGACTGGCCCACCGAGACAAAGCGCGTGTCCATGGAGAACACGTAGTCGCGCCCCTGAGCCGCAATCTTAGAGGACTGATGCGAACAGGTCGTGGCCTCGGAATATGCAAGATGCAAAATAGTCGCGTCGGGTTGCTCGGCATGGATGCGGTCGTACACATACGCAAAATCCGCTGGCGAACAGCCACTGGTCTTGGGCATCACACCAAACTCGTTGCAGCGCGAATAAATCTCGAGCGGATCGATCGAGCCGTCCTCGACGGTCTCGTCACCAATCGTGACATGCATGGGCACGCGCACGATGCCGTAGCGCTCGCAGAGCTCTGGCGTCACATCCGACCCAGACTCAACCACGATTACATACTTGCCCATTCTTATCACGACCCATCTCGACGTTGGTTTTTTAATATATGACGCACGTCCACCGTCCTGCTGTAGAACGGCCTCCAAGCGCCAAAGAGACGCCGTCCCTTGCACACAACAAAGGACAGCGTCTCCCTGGAAAACTCCGTGCTTATCTGAGATTCTACACGGTTTATTAAGGAGTGTTACTTATTCCGCAAACGGTCGCTATACGCGATAAGCGGTAGCTGCCAAGAAAGTATCTCGTGCGTCCAGTCCATCAGGAGAGTTCCGCCTAAAGGGTGACTACACAGGACCCCAGCCGGGCCGCTTTGGGTTACTTTCCAAAACATTCCGCACTGGACGCAAAGAGGCCCCGCCGCGCGAAGCGCGTAGCGGAGCCTCTTTGCATGTCCGAGGACGTTTTGGAGAGTAACCCAAAGCGGCCCGGCGATCCTGCGGGAGTTTAACCCCTTTAGAACTTGTTGTGGAAGGTACGCGAAATGACCTCGTCCTGCTGCTCCTTGGTGAGCGTGTGGAAGTTCACGGCGTAGCCGGAAACGCGGATGGTCAGCTGCGGATACTTCTCGGGGTGAGCCTGAGCGTCGAGCAGCGTCTCACGGTTAAAGACGTTGATGTTCAGGTGGTGGCCACCCTTCTCGGCGTAAGCGTCGAGCATGTGGACCAGGTTATCGGCCTGAGTCTCGGAAACTTCAGAAACCTTCATAATGTGTCTCCTTCGATTGATAGGCGCCGGCCGAAACCGGCGCTCCAATCAGTAATCGTTATTGTTAGTATAGCATTAACAATAGTTACTCGCCCAGCTGATCAAGGTCGATATCGCCAAAGAACACCTGGTCCTCCTTGCCGAGCGCACCCGGGATGATGGAGAAGGTGTTGGAGATGCCGTCCTGAGCATCGCGGAACGGGAGCTTGGAAACCGAAGACAGCGAGGCGATGGCGCCGAGGCTATCGCGCTTGTGCATGGGGTTAGCACCCGGGGCGAAGGGCTGGCCAGCCTTGCGGCCATCAGGCGTAGAACCGGTCTTCTTGCCGTACACGACGTTGGAGGTAATGGTCAGAACCGAGGTCGTGGGCACGGAGTTGCGGTAGGTGTCGTTCATGCGGATGTACTCCATGAACTGGTGCACAACGTCGTGAGCGATCTGGTCGACGCGGTCGTCGTCGTTACCGTACTTGGGGAACTCGCCCTCGGTCTCGAAGTCGACGATGATGCCATTCTCGTCACGGACGGGGTGGACCTTGGCGTACTTGATGGCAGACAGGGAGTCAGCCACGACGGAAAGGCCAGCAATGCCCGTAGCGAACCAACGGTGCACGTGCTTGTCGTGCAGAGCCATCTGGATGCGCTCGTAGCAGTACTTATCGTGCATGTAGTGAATGATGTTCAGCGAGTTGACATACACGCCAGCGAGCCACTTCATCATGTCGTTGTACTTTGCCACGACGTCGTCGTAATCGAGCGTGTCGCCCTCGACGGCGCGGTACTTGGGGCCGACCTGCTTCTTGGAGACCTCGTCAACACCGCCGTTGAGTGCGTACAGCAGGCACTTGGCCAGGTTGGCGCGGGCGCCGAAGAACTGCATCTCCTTGCCAATGCGCATGGAGGACACGCAGCAGGCAATGCCGTAGTCGTCGCCGTGGTAAACACGCATGAGGTCATCGTTCTCGTACTGGATCGAGGAGCTGGCGACGGAAGTCTTGGCGCAGAACTTCTTGAAGTTCTCGGGCAGACGGGTCGACCACAGAACGGTCATGTTGGGCTCGGGGCTGGTGCCCATGTTCTCAAGCGTGTGCAGGTAGCGGTAGCTCATCTTGGTAACGAGCGTACGGCCGTCGACGCCCATGCCGCCGATGGACTCGGTGACCCACTGCGGATCGCCGGTGAACAGGGCCTGGTACTCGGGGGTACGGGCAAACTTGACCATGCGGAGCTTCATGATGAAGTGATCCACGAACTCCTGGATTTGCTCCTCGGTGAAGGTGCCGTTGGCAAGGTCGCGCTCAGCGTAGATGTCGATGAACGTAGAGGTACGGCCGATGGACATAGCGGCGCCGTTCTGCTCCTTGACGGCAGCGAGGTAGGCGAAGTACATCCACTGGATGGCCTCCTGCGTGTTGGTAGCAGGGTTGGAAATGTCGAAACCATAGGTCTCGGCCATCATCTTGAGCTCGCCGAGGGCACGGATCTGCTCCTGCAGCTCCTCACGATCGCGGATGTTGTCGGCAGTCATGACCGTCGGGGTGGAAGCCTTCTGGGCCTCCTTGTCCTTGATCAGGTAGTCGACACCGTACAGGGCGACACGACGGTAGTCGCCGATGATGCGGCCGCGGCCATAGCCATCGGGCAGACCGGTGATGATGTGGGCCGAACGGCAAGCGCGCATCTCGGGGGTGTAGACATCGAAGACGCCCGCGTTGTGGGTCTTGCGCTCGAAGGTGTAGCGCTCGACAACGTTCTCGTCGATCTTGTAGCCGTGCTGGCTAGCAGCCTGGCAAGCGATGCGGATACCGCCGTTGACGTGCAGCGCGCGCTTGAGCGGCTTGTCGGTCTGGAGGCCGACGATGGTCTCCTTCTCACGATGGGCGTTATCGATGTAGCCAGCGGGATGGCTCACGATACCCGTGACGGTCTTGGTGTCCATATCGAGGACGCCGCCCTGCTCGCGCTCCTTGAGCAGCAGGTCGAGAACCTCGCCCCACAGCTCCTTGGTACGCTCGGTCGGGCCGGCGAGGAACGACTCGTCGCCCTCGTAGGGGGTGTAGTTCTTCTGGATGAAGTCTCGGACGTCAACCTCTCCCGTCCAGATGCCTTCCTTGAAGCCTTCCCATGCCTCCTGCATTGTGTAACCACGCTCCTAGTTACGTATTATGCGGCGCTCTCACACCGCTGCTTATTGAATTCTTGAATATTGGACCTGCATGACCGGCTTCATTCGCCTTTCATCGCGCGTTAGCGCAGGGAAAAACGTTTATTCACCTTGGTCTTGCAACCCTAAACCCAAGATTTCACCCGTCTGTGAAGGATAACATAGCCACCCCCTTCATCAGGGCTGTTATATGTTCCTTTTTTTATACCATTAGTCCTTTTTTGACAAATCCGCAGGAAACGCACGCGTCATCAGCTACCGTTCACCGAATTGTTTGATATTTCCCCTTGCCTTTATACGTCCTTCACTCTAGCTGTTATGCCAGCTTTAGCAGGGTAAAGTGTCCTAGAGACCCTTCAGAAACTGAAGGGCGGCCACGGGATTTTCCCCGCGGCCGCCCTGTGGCGTGGCTAGTTTTTTAGCTTTGATTGCCGCTTGGCATTAAGCGGCTGAGGCGGCGCTGCCGGTCGCTGCCTTGCTGTTGCTCTGCTGGCCCTGAAAATGCTTGTAGCACCAGCTGGTGACCAGCGGGGTCAAAATGGCCGTCACGATAGCGCAGGCTGCAACCTGAGCCGTAGCCGTCGCGAGCACCGCACCGCCGTACATGGCCTCGTTGACGCTTGCCATAGCGGCAGGCGTTGCCACATTGGCTCCGGCGCAGCTGGAGATTGCCGCACCTGCGACACCGGTGCCACCGGTGAGCTTATCGACCGCAACAACGGGGATAGCGAAGACCACCGAGCAGATCACGCCGAGCAGAATGCCGGGAAGACCGCCGTTGATAAGCTGACCAAAAGTCATGGTCGAGCCCATGGCAAAGAAGACGAGCACGATGATGGCGGAAAGTGCCGGTGCCATCATCTTCTTAAAGCTCGGGAAGAGGTTACCCAGAATAATGCCGACGACGATCGGCAGGATGGCGCCCACGAGCGACCAGCCGATCGGAGCCTGGCCGGCGGCGCCGAGCACGATCATCGTGACCGGAGGGCCGACAACCAGCGTGGTGATGGCGACGGCGCCACGCTCGGCCTCGTTGCCCATGGTGCCCATCAGTCCAGCGTACATAGCGTTGTTGGCACCCGTGCAAGCGGCCAGCATCACCATGGCCGAGATGCCAAACAGGTTGTCGTTGAACACATAAAGGATGAGTAGCGACACGGCGACAACCACGATCTGCTTGACGGCAATGATAATGGCACCGCGGGCAGCGGCAGCAGGAGCGCTCTTAAACGAAATCGTCGTACCGACGATGAGCAAAAAAGCGCCCACAAGCGGGCCGGCGCCCTGCTGGGTCATACCGAGCGTAAAGCTGCCGAGCGTTTTAAACAGGTCGGGGAACAGCGTGTTGAGCAGGCAACCCAAAAAAAGCGGCACCAGGATATTGGCGCCCGGGATGGAGGACATCTTAAAGAACGGCTCTTTTGTTGCCGGCGCCTCCACCGCAGTCGATTCACTCATTTATATCTCCTTTTGATGCGTGTGACACGCGGCCACACGCTCCTGAGTCAGAAAGAAGGCGACGGTCCCGAGTCGCAGGAGCCGTCGCCGAATTATCGCCGCGGGGTATTACCCGTCCAGGACGATGCCGCCGTCGCAGTCGCCGATCTCGCCGTTCACGAAGCTGGCGAGGTCGGAAGCAAAGAACAGCACCATCTGTGCAGGCTCGCTAGCCTGGGCAGCGCGGCCCAAGGGAATTCCGTTGATGATGCGCTGAGAGTTCTCATCAGAGAGAATCGAGGTCATGTCGGTAAGGGTAAGCGACGGGCACACGGCGTTGCAGCGGATGCCGAACTTACCGCCTTCCTTGGCGACCGCCTTGGTTAGGCCGTTGACACCGGCCTTGGAGCTCGCGTAGGCAGCAGTGCCGAGCAGGCCGCCGCCGATCTTGCCGGCCACAGAGCTCACGTTGACGATGGTGCCGGCGTGGGCCGCCTTAAAGTGCGGGTACACGGCATTCATCATGGTAAAGGTGCCGTTGAGGTTGATGTCGATGGTGCGGCGCCATTCGGTGTCGTCGATCTCGTCGAACTTCTTGGTGCTGATGACACCGGCGCAGTTGATCAGAATGTTGGTCTGGGGCAGATCCGCGAAGATCTGCTCGACGGTCTCGCGCGCCTTGGACGCATCGGCGACATCGAGCTGGTAGAACTTGTTGCCCTCGCCAAGCTCTGCCACCGCGGCCTCGCCCTTGGCAGCGTTCCTTGCGATGAGCGCGACGTGTCCGCCGCCCGCAACGATACCCTTGGCAATCTCGAGGCCAATGCCCTGAGTGCCGCCGGTAACGATCGCGGTTTTGCCCGTGAAGTCAAATGCCATGACTCCAACCCCCTTGATTCAGGTGTCTCCTTGCGGGAAGTTGGAGCATCGCGCGTGGCGTTACTTGAGTCCCAATCGTCATGGTGGTGACAACCCCTCGCCTAACCGCGTGCATGATAATTCTTTGAAACGCTTCATCAATTGAATGATTTTAAGTCTTTATGCGCTCTTTATATTGCTCACCGCATGAGGCATGCGTATGTGGGTATCATCTTTCACCGAAAATAGTTTCTAGTGTTAGGGGTTTTCGGTGGAAGATACCGATTTCCATGAGCTTGGGCGTCAGCTCTTTACCGAGTTTGGCAGCATGCATCAGCGCATTTCGCGCTTTGCCGACCAGGCCCTGAGCGGCGAGATGGCCGTCATGCGCGCCCTCATGCTCGCTGGTGGTTCGCTCACACCGAGCGAACTCGCTGATCGTGCCTGGGTCTCGAGTGCCCGCATCGCCAATATCCTGCGCGCTCTCGAAGCCAAGGGCTGGGTCGAGCGCGAGCACTCAAAGACCGACCGTCGTCGCGTACACGTCACGGTGACCGACAAGGGATTCCAGGATCTCGCAATCAAACGTCGGGAATTCGAGAACCGCACCGCGGCTTTCCTCGAGCAGCTCGGCGAAACAGATACCCAAGAGATGGTGCGCCTTCTTAGACGCGCCAACGAAATTATCGACCGCAATCAAGAAAGGAGAGATGCCGAGTGAGGATTCTCAAGCTCTTTAAAGAGCATATTCTGGCACTGTTCACAGCTATCGTACTTATCGTAATCAGCTGCAATGCCGACCTAGCGCTACCTACGTATATGAGTGACATCGTCGATGTGGGCGTGCAGCAAGGCGGCATCGCCTCGCCCGTACCCGACACCATTCGCGCCGAATCGCTCGATGACCTCAAGCTCTTCATGAGCGCCAAGGATGCCAAGGCTGTGGAGGCCGTGTTTAGCAAGGCGAACAAGAACGGCATTCGAACGTACAAGGGAACAGAAGATGAGCGCGCCGACGGCAGCAAGCTCGCCGATATCATGAGCCTGCCCGAGACCGTCGTCCTTTCGCTCAACCAGGGCATCGATGCCAGCTCCATGGGCGACATGATGGGCACGTCCAGTGAGAAAGATAACAGCGCCGCCCAGGCCATGCCCTCCCCCGAGCAGATGGCGGCGATGACGCCCGAGCAGCTCGCCGAAATGCAGCAGAAGGCCGCAGCGGCACAGAACATGCAAAAGCAGATTGATGCCGACGGCGGTAAGATCACCATGAAGAGCCTACGTCTGGGCATCGAGGGCGGTCTGGTAGACCAAAGCAAGCTCGTCGAAGGTGCCAACGAGATGGCGGACAAAATGGGCTCCATGTCGGGTTCCATCGTCACGCAGCGCGCCGTGACCTACGTGCAGGACGAGTACAAGGCGCAGGGTATCGACCCCGCCGACGTGCAGAACTCCTACCTGGGCCGTATGGCGACCACGATGTTTGGCCTGTGCCTGGTGTCGCTTGTCGCCACCATCCTGACCGGCGCCGTGGCCTCGCGCACTGCTTGCTCCATCGCCCGCGACCTGCGCCGCGAGACCTTCAACAAGGTTATGCACTTTTCGCCGGCCGAGGTGGGCAAGTTTAGCCAGGCCTCGCTCATCACCCGCTGCACCAACGACATTCAGCAGATCCAGATGGCAGCGACCCTGTTCATCCGCATGTGCCTCATGGCGCCCGTCATGGGCATCGTCGCGGTCATGCGCGTCCTGGCCAACCACACCGGCCTGGAATGGACCATCGCCGTGGCCATCATCGCGGTCTCGGCCGTCGTCGGCGTGCTCATGGGCCTCACCATGCCCAAGTTCAAAAAGATGCAGAGCTTTGTGGACCGCGTGAACCTTACCGCGCGCGAGCTGCTCGACGGCCTTATGCCCATCCGCTCGTTTAACCGCGAGGAGCACGAGCTCGAGCGTTTTGACAAGGCATCGCTCGATCTGATGACCACGCAGCTCTACACCAACCGCGCCATGAGCTTTATGATGCCGCTCATGATGCTCGTCATGAACTGCATCACCGTGCTTATCGTCTGGTTTGGCGCACAAGGCGTGTCCGACGGCGTGATGCAGGTCGGCAACATGATGGCGTTTATCTCCTACACCATGCAGATCGTCATGGCGTTTATGATCCTCACCATGGTTTCGGTCATCCTGCCCCGCGCCGAGGTCGCAGCCGAGCGCGTGGAAGAGGTCATCACCTGCCCCACAAGCATCAACGACCCCGTCTCGCCCAAGCTGCCCGCGGCAAGCGCGCCGCGCGGTGAGCTCACCTTCCGCGACGTGAGCTTCCAGTACCCCGATGCCCGCGCCGATGTCATCAGCGGCGTGAACTTCACCACGCACGCCGGCCAGATGCTCGGCATCATTGGCTCCACGGGCTCGGGCAAGTCCACGCTCGTGCAGCTGATTCCGCGCCTGTACGACGTGACGGGCGGCAGCATTTCGCTCGACGGTATCGACGTGCGCGATATGACCCTTTCCGAGCTGCGCCGTCGCATCGGTTACATCCCGCAGCAGGGTCGTCTGTTCTCGGGCACCGTCGAGAGCAACCTCAAGTTTGCCGGCGATATGGTTAGTGACGAGGATATGCGCCAGGCAGCGCGCATCGCACAGGCCGAGGACTTTATCGCCGAGCGCGAGGGCGGTTACGACTCCCCCATCAGCCAGGGCGGCTCCAATGTCTCGGGCGGTCAGCGCCAGCGTCTGGCCATCGCCCGCGCCCTGGCCAAAAAGCCCGAGGTCCTAGTGTTCGATGATTCGTTTAGCGCCCTCGACTACAAGACCGACGCGCGCCTGCGCGAGGAGCTTGCCAAAAACGTCACTGACGCTGCGCTCGTGGTCGTGGCCCAGCGCATCGCGACCATCATGCACGCCGACCAGATCATCGTGCTCGATGACGGCCACGTAGTGGGCACCGGCACGCACGAGGAGCTGTTGCACAACTGCCCGGCGTACTTGGAGATCGCACAGTCGCAGCTTTCTGCCGAGGAACTGGGGCTTACCCAAGAAGAGATTGCAGCTGTTATGGAAGGAGGCGAGCGATAATGGCAGACGAGACCAAGACTCAGATTCCCAAACCCACCCGCCAGCGTGGCCCCATGGGTCGTATGGGCGGCATGGGCCGCGGCGAAAAGGCCAAGGACTTTAAGGGCACCATGAGGCAGCTGCTCGGCTATATCGGCCAGCACAAGATTGCCGTGTTTGCCGCCGTCGCCTTTGCCGTATGCTCGGTCATCTTTAACATTGTGGGGCCCAAGGTACTCGGCCAGGTAACCACCAAACTGTTCGAGGGCCTGGTTGCCAAGGTCAACGGCACCGGCGATGTCGACTTTAACTGGATCGCCAAGACGCTCGGCTTTTTGCTCTGCCTGTACCTGGCGAGCTCTGCCTGCAGTCTGATCCAGGGCTGGCTCATGACCGGCGTCACGCAAAAGATCTGCTACCGCATGCGCAAGGAGATCGCCGCCAAGATCGCCGTCGTACCGATGAGCTACTTCAACGGCCACAGCAAGGGCGACGTGCTCAGCCGCATTACCAACGACGTCGATACGCTCGGCCAGTCGCTCAACCAGAGCGTGACGCAGCTCATCACGTCCATCACGCAGATTATCGGCGTGCTCGTCATGATGCTGTCGATCAGCCTGCCGCTCACCGGCGTCACCGTGCTCACGCTGCCGGCCGCCGCGATTATCTTGATGGTGATGATTCACTTCTCGCAGCCGTACTTCCGCGAGCAGCAGCAGGTCCTGGGCACCGTCAACGGCATTATCGAGGAGGACTTTGCCGGCCAGAACGTCATTCAGGTGTTCGACCGCGCCGAGGCCTCGATCGAGGAGTTCGATAAGGAGAACGACCGTCTCTTTATTAGCGGCTGGCGCTCGCAGTTCCTGTCGGGCCTGATGATGCCGCTTATGAGCTTGGTGGGCAACATGGGCTACGTGGGCGTTGTCGTGGTAGGCGCACAGCTCGCACTGACCGGCAATGCCACGCCCGGTGACATCCAGAGCTTTATCCAGTACGTGCGTAACTTTACGCAACCCGTGCAGCAGCTGGGCAACGTGAGCAACACGATGCAGTCGATGGCCGCCGCCACCGAGCGCGTCTTTGAGTTCTTGGCAGCGCCCGAGGAGGAGCAGAAGGTCGACGCACAGATCCCCGAGAAGCGCCCTGGCCACGTGGAGTTTGACCATGTCAAGTTTGGCTACACGCCCGACAAGACCATCATCCACGACTTTAGCTGCGAGGCGCAACCCGGCCAGACCATAGCCATCGTCGGTCCCACCGGCGCTGGAAAGACCACGCTCATCAAGCTGCTGCAGCGTTTCTACGATGTGGACGACGGTTCGCTACGCGTCGAGGGCATCGACGTGCGCGACTGGGACCGCGCGGCACTTCGCGGCGAGTTTGCCATGGTGCTGCAGGATACCTGGCTGTTTAACGGCACCATCCGCGAGAACATCCGCTACGGACGCCCCGACGCGAGCGATGCCGAAGTCGAGGCCGCTGCGCGCGCCGCACGCTGCGATCACTTTATCCATACGCTCGCCGGCGGCTACGACTTTATGATCAATGAGGAAGGCACGAACCTGTCGCAGGGCCAGCGCCAGCTCGTGACCATCGCCCGCGCCATTTTGGCCGACCGCCCGGCGCTGATTCTGGACGAGGCGACCTCCAACGTGGATACCCGCACCGAGGAGCTCATTCAGCGCGCCATGGATGCGCTGATGCAGGGCCGCACCAGCTTTGTCATCGCGCACCGCCTGTCCACGATCCGAAACGCCGACGTCATCCTGGTGATCCGCGACGGCGACATCGTCGAGAAGGGCACGCACGACGAGCTGCTCGCCCAAGGCGGCTTCTACGCCGACCTGTACAACTCGCAGTTTGACGAGGCGGCGTAAATTCTGCCGCAGGGAACGAATAACGCCCGAGAACGGGGGCGCAGGACAACCTGCGCCCCCGTTTTGTGTCCTTTGGGCCTCGAAACGCCTCCGCTGAGACCTGATTGACGGCGCCATCCAGACCCCGTGGACAAAAAATGGCAAATATGAGTACTGTAACCTTTTTAGTAACAGCCAAAACCGCCCCAAACGACGTCTTTGCGGCCTAGATATGCCTTCAAATTGATCAAAACGCCCGGTAGCATGCTTCTGCGTGCCAACGTTAATGAACATATTTACTGTTGTGTCTAATATCTTATAAGGTCGATATGATACTAAGATAGCGACAGTACTCATATTTGCCATTTTTTGTCCACGGGGTATGCCGCAGAAGATCCAACTTGCTCCAGCATGTCGTACGCCGGTCCCCCCTTCCGGCGAGTGCCGACATTTCCCCAGATAAAACCGACCAAAATAAACCTGTCCCTTTTCGGCAGGTTTCGCTTGCACTTTAGCGTGCGACAGCGGATAATGCCGAGCATTCGAGAATTCGCCAATTGTTGCCGTTAATTGATAAAGGAGGCCCCTATGGCCATGGAATTCAAACGCAGGCTGCCGATCCCCATGGAGATTCGCGAAGAAATGCCGCTTTCCGCCGAGCTTACCGCCAAAAAGCAGGCATTTGACGCCGAGGTCGCCAAAGTCTTTAGCGGCGAGGACGCACGCAAGGTGCTCATCATCGGCCCGTGCTCTGCCGACCGCGAGGATTCGGTTCTCGAGTATATGAATCGTCTGGCCAAGACCGCCGAGGAGGTCAAGGACAAGCTCATCATCATTCCGCGCGTCTACACCAATAAGCCGCGTACCAAGGGCACCGGTTACAAGGGCCTTCTGCACAACCCCAACCCCGAGGCTCCCGACGACCTGCTCGAGGGCGTCAAGGCCATCCGCCACATGCACCTGCGTGTCATCGAGGAGACCGGCTTCTTTACCGCCGATGAGATGCTCTACCCGTCGAACTACCAGTACCTCGTCGACCTGCTGAGCTATGTCGCCGTGGGTGCGCGCTCGGTTGAGAACCAGGAGCATCGCTTGGTGTCGAGCGGCATTTCGGTGCCGGTAGGCATGAAGAACCCCACCGCCGGCTCCACCACCGTCATGCTCAACTCCATCTACGCCGCCCAGGCGCATCAGAGCTTTATCTTCCGTAACTGGGAAGTCGAGTGCGACGGCAACCCGCTCGCGCACGCCGTTATGCGCGGCTACATCGGCCTCGACGGTCGCACCTACCCCAATTACCACTACGAGCACCTGGAGCGTCTGGCCGAGCGCTACACCGAGCACGCCGGCTACGCCAACCCGGCGGCGATTATCGACTGCAACCATGACAACTCGGGCAAGCGTCCGCTGGAGCAGCATCGCATTTGCAAGGAAGTGCTCGACAGCTGCCGCCGCAACGAACCCATCTCCAAGCTGGTCAAGGGCTTTATGATCGAGTCCTACCTTGAGGACGGCAACCAGCCGGTTGACGGCGGCGTCTTTGGCAAGTCGATCACCGACCCGTGCCTGGGCTGGGAAAAGACCGACTACCTCATCCACGAGATCGCGGACCGTATTTAGTTACGCGGGCCGCATTTGGACAATCTGACGTTCAACTTCAAGGGCGCGACCAGAAGGTCAGCGCCCTTTCGTTTCACGTCACCTTGCCTCAAATGCGACCCGCTCGCTCATATGACCCAATCCACTGTCAAGGGCCACAATGGCCCCGCCGACCGCTTGCAATCGGTCGGCGGGGCCTGCCGTTAAACCCGTCCCGGTCCGCCCCCGGCATGTCATCGACGCCTTCGGCTCAGTCTCATATCCGCGGAGATGCGGCAGTTGGGGACGTTCCTTTCCTGCCGGCAGTCTGGGACATTCCTTGGTAGTCGTTGGGGACGCTCTTGTTTGACTAGTCGTTTAAGAACGTCCCCAATGACTATCCTCGTGATCCCTTTTCCTCCGTCCCCGAGGGATCGAGGGTCGTCTGCCGAATGGTCGATACGGCAGTCCTGCGTCCATGTCACACTCAGAGATGGCCTGACCCAACCTGGAAGGAGCCTCCATGAGCCTTGACAACGTAACTCTGCGCGCCGCCACGCTCGATGACCTGACCGGCATCGCCGCCATTTACAACCAGCTGTGGTGCAACACACTACGCAACCGCGGCGACGTCGAAGCCGCTGATTTCTGCGCGCGCTTTAACATCGCTATGCAGCTGCAGCGCTCCCCCATCGCACTCGTCGCCGAGGCCGAGGGCCGCACTATCGCCGCCTGCTGTATCGGCATCTTCGAGGACGGCAAGCCGCGCACCAATCCCACGTGGGAGCCCTGCTACGACGAGATGCTCGCCCAGGCAACCGAGATGGCAAAGACTGCCGACGCCAAGCTCGAGGGCTCGCTCTTTGGCGACAGCCGTGAGAAGGCAACGGCCGACCGCTTTGCCGCCACGGGCAATGAGTATGCCCAGGGCCAGCTCAACCTGATCATCATTGTGCCCAAGTGGCAGGGCAAGGGACTCGGCCGCGAGCTCATCGACCTTGCGCGCGCCGAACTCGCCAAAGACGGGTGCACCAAATTCTTCCTGATGAGCGACTGCAACTCTGACTGGCAGTTCTACGAGCACCTCAACATGAAGCGCATCCTGGAGGATCACAGCCAAGACACCGGCGACGGCTTTATCGTCTACATGTACGGAGGCGACACGCAGGATTAGCCTGAGTGCCGCCTCATGGCTTTCTCCAAAACAGCCCAAACCAATCAGCCACGCCAAAAGGGACATGCCAAAAAGGGACAGGTTTATTTTGGCAGGTTTTATCTGGGCAAACGCCAACCGCCGCGAGGAAGTTGCCTTCCTTCGCGGCGGTCTTCTAGCAGCCAAAACCAAGTGAGTAGACTTTGTGCAGGAAGCCGAGCACACCCCAAATCGCCACAGCGCTGACCTGCGGTTTTATTGAGCACTTGTCGTGATGTGCTCGGCAGATCCAAAAAAGCCTACTCACTTGGTTTTGAGGCGCTCCAGATAGGCAAAAAACGCCGCGAAAGGGGTCCGATCCTCTTCGCGGCGGTTGTTCGCGCTGGTTTTGAGGCGGTTTTGCCCGCTTGCTACTCGCTGTAGCGGGCAGCGATGGCAGTTCGCACCATGCCGGCGCTCATAAGGCAGGCCCCCGACGACTACAGCAGCACACGCCATAATCTGACAGTATCATTTGCCATAATCTTGCAGTAGTGTTTTCCATAATCTAATAGTAGCCCAGTTCAGAGGCGTTATTGGATAGTAACCTATAACCGTTTTAGAACGTCCCCGACGACTGCCTGGGAGCGATAACAGGTATTATCTGGTCAAACCCCAAATCCACCACAAAGGTGCCTGTCCCCTTTGTGGTGGTTTGGAGCTCTCCGCGGCGGGATGTTAGACTTGCGGCGTACACATTCGCGCTAAAACACGGGTCGCATGCAGGAAAGGAGATGCCATGGCGCCTATCGCACTGCTCAAAATACTCGTTGCCCCTGCCGCCAAGGCCATCGTCCACCTGAGCGACTCACTTACCTACAATGACGTCCCCTGTGTCGTCGAGGAGCGTTCGGACGGCTGCCCCTACCTGGGCCACGTCCCCTACTTTGCGCCTAAGCTCGTTTCCGATCCCGAGCACCGCGAACAGTAATCCAAGATGCACCAAGCGCTGCGCAACTCGCGGCGCTTACTGTTTTGGTGCAAAGTAACCTGACCCCCGTGCACCAACGCCGGGATTGTCGACGCTTCGGCCGCGGCGCGATATGAGGCGCGAAACCTCGCCCAGCAACACACCAATCACCACGCCCACGAGGATCGGCAACTTTGCCATCTCGGCAGGTGAGCTGTTGAGCGGCACAATCGTAGCAACAATCGAAAGCACAAGCTCCACCACGGGAATCGCAAGTGCCACCGCAAGCACCTTGCCCTCGAAGGGCGCGCGGAACACGCGCGGGCGATCGTCGTATTTGCGCAGGCGCCAAAACGCTGGGAACATCGGGATATAGCTCATGAGCAGAAAGACGACGTTCATCGAGAAGAAGACCCAAAAGACGTCGGAACCCTCACCCAGCGGAATCTGGAGCAGCAGCACCAGGCTGGCAAAACAGCCGTTAATGAGCGCCGAGCCGTTGGGCATGCCGGTCTTTTTGGACACCAACGCAAAGGGACGCGGCATGTTGCCATGGCGCGCGGCATAGCTCGCTACGTTGTTGACGCCAAAGCTCCAGCAGATCATATTGGCGAACAGCGTCACCAAAAAGGCCACGCCCACGACCATCGTCAGCGGGTGGGTGCGCCCCACCATAGCGGCGACTGCGTCCACAATGCCCGAATCGAGTGAAAGCTGCTCGGTGGGAACCGCGGCTCCAATGCCAATGCCGCAAATGATGTAAATTGCCGCAATGGCCACGCCACCGGCAATAACCGCCTTGGGGATATCGCGCGACGGGTTCTTCATCGTGCTGGCAAAAGTCGCGACCACTTCGAAGCCCATAAAGTTGAACAGGATAATCGATAGGTACGTCAACGAATTGGTGTCGCCCAGATCTGGAATGAAGGTCTTAAATGACATGTCGTTGGCAAAGCCGTTATTGCAGGCAAACCAAATGCCGACGATTCCCACCACAGCGGTAATGAGCACCTTGATGACGGCGCCGCCGTCCATAACCCAATCGGCCTCGGCCACCGGCTGCATTGCCATGACCGTGACGCCCCACACAAAGGCAATCTCGATGGCAATTCGGATCCCGAGTGAGAACTCGATACCCCACACCGCATTAATGACACTGGGGAACATGCAGGCGATACTTGCCGCCCACAGCGGAAAGTTAACCCAGTAGCACCAAGAGCAACGGGCGCCCCAACGGTCGCCCAGACCCAAGCGAACCCAATCGTACAGGCCGCCCTCGGAATCAAACGCCGTACCCAGCTCGGCCACCACCAGACCATAGGGAAGCAAAAACGTAATGATAAGGAAGATCCACCAGAAGAACTGCACGTTGCCCATGGCAGATGCCGGAGCCGCCGCCTCGATGGTAAACACAACGCAGATAACCGAAAGGATGACCTCGATCAGGGAGAACTTTTTACCTGCCATGGCGCGCGCCCCCTACAGCAAAAAGGATGGCATCTGTACCGAAGGCGCAGCCCAAGGTAGGGTTACAGGCCGCGTCACCGGTACAGGTGCCATCCCAAAGAGAGGAGAGGATGCAGTTGTTGGACCAACGCTCGCGGAACAGACGCGTGTAGATGACGATACGCTGGTACATAGATACTCCGATCAAAACGGCCGCGTTCGCGACCGGGAACTTTCGGCAATTGAAGACGCGTCTGACCTGGGAAATTCAAGCGAACAATTGGCCTAACCCGCAAAAAATCCCAGGCCAGACGCGTATTCAATCAAAGAAAAAAGGCACTCCGATGTGGAGGCAACGGAGTGCCCAAAGACAACCCAACCGACCAAGACATCAAGCAGCAGCCCATCAATGCCCCGAGATGGGACGACACGCCACCTGTCCGATTGATCGACTGGGTTTTCGAGGTGCCCCAGGTCGCCGCGAAAGAGGAGCGAAGCGTACTTTGGTACGCGAGCGACGGTTTGAGCGGCGAGATGGGGTGCCTCGGAAAGCCAGACGTTTACTCGGCGTGCTCAGGTGCGCCAGATTGGCGCGAACGAGGAGCGAAGCGTACTGACGCTACGTAAGCGACGAGTGAACGCCAAGGTGGCGTGCCTGAGTTACGCCGAGGGCTCCTGCTGCGTAATGCAGTGGATATTGCCGCCGCCGAAGACGACCTGCTCGGACTGAACGCCGACGCACTTGTAGACGCCCTCGCCCCAGACCTCGTCATAGATCTTCTGGAGCGTGTCAACGGCCAACTGGTCGTTCTCGTCGCCGTACTGCGGGACGATAACGCCGTGGTTGGTGACCAGGTAGTTCATGTAGGAGGCGATCAGCGGCTCGTCGGGAACGCGCGGCTCGGCGTTCTCGTCGGCGTCGATGGTGTCGCAGGAAGCCTGGTCCATGAACAGCGGGTTCACGGGCATGCAGAGCTTGTAGACCTTCATCTTGCGGCCCTTGGCGTCAACGGCGTTGGAGAGGGTCTCGTAGGCAGCGTGGCACTGCTCGTAGAACGGATACTCGGGATCGTCGGTCCAGATGCAGGCCATGACGCCCGGGGCGATGAACGTGGCGACGTCATCGATGTGGCCGTTGGTCTCCTCGGGGTCGATGCCCTCCTTGACCCAGATGACCTTCTCGACACCCAGGTAATCCTTGAGGTGCTCGTCCATGTAGGCGCGAAGCTCCTCGCTCCAGGGCTCGAACTTCTTGTGGTACTTGGGCCAGATGGACTCGGGGTCCTCTTCCTCCTCCAGAACCGCAGAGCAGGTGCGGCCCGGGGAAAGCAGGCACTGGTCGGTCACGACGAGGGTGCCCTCGCCGTCGACGGTGATGGACCCGCCCTCGAGGATCATGTCATCGGGACGATAGCGACGGCAGCCGGAGAGCTCAGCCATCTTAAGGGCGATCTGCTCGTCCTTGTCCCACGGGAAATAAAGGCCGTCGACGAGACCGCCGTAGGCGTTGAAGTGCCAGTGGTTGGCGCGCTTCTCGCCCTTGCCGTTGATGACGTAGGTGGCGGCGGTGTCGCGGAACCAGGCGTCGTCGGTGGTCATCTCGATGACGGTGACGTTCTCGTCGTTCTCGAAGACGGCCTTGCAGTTGGCGTAGTCGGCCTGGTTGGCGCACATGGTGACCGGGGTGAACTCGGCGATGGCGCGGGCGATGGCGGCATACTGCTTCTGGGCCGGCTTGGCGCCGTGGGCCCAGGTGTCGGTGCGGTGGGGCCAGCCCATCCACACGCGATCCTGCGGGGCGAACTCGGCGGGCATGAAGAAGCCGTCGGCCCTGGGGGTGGACTCGGACTCGGTGATCGTACGCATAAGATTTCCTCCAAACCGTAGCGATCGCTTGCCGCGGGCGGGTTACCCGCGGCCTAAAACCAAGAGATAGTGGGCGCCCGTCCCCCGGCAAAGGTCGGGGCGCCCGGTACCGGTTTTCACGGAGTCGCACCGGCGAGCGACGACGTAGCCAAGTGCGCGGAGACATACGCACGAAGGATACGAAAGAGAGAGGTTGGGGCGGGCGGTGGTTACCGGAGCTATCGCTCGCACCCGCCCCAGGAAATAGTGAGCAAATTTGCCGCTTTGGGCACGCCTCCAAAGAGGCCGGAGTGCCCAGAGTCGGGAGCGACAAGCCCGACGAAGCGCACGTTGGTACGCGAGGAGGGTCGGAGTCCCAGAACCGGGTGCTCTAGTTCTCCTCGGCCTCGGCGGCCTCCTCAGCGAGTCGCTGAGCAGCCAGCTCAGGGGTGAGACCCTTGTACTCGGTCTCGCGGCCCTTGGCGCTGACGACGCGGACGACCTCGCCGATGAGCACGAGCACGATGAAGATAACGATCATCGGGACCTTGTCGCCAATTTCATCGACGGAGAACGGAGCCAGCGTTGCAACGATGGCCAGGATCAGCTCGATGCAGGGGATGGCCAGCATAACCTTCATCATGGCGCCCTTAAACGGGAACGTGAAGATGCGCTCACGGTTCGGGTCGTTCTTACGAAGGTTGAGGAACGCCGGGAACATCGGGATGTAGGTGAGCAGCAGGAAGACGACGGAGGTGCCGAAGAGCATCCAGAAGACACCGTTGGAGATGGCGTCGATGGGAACCAGCTGCAGGCACAACACCAAGGAGGCAACGATAGCGTTGACCAGGTTGGCGCCGTTGGGCATATCGTCGTCAGAGATCATCGAGGCGAAGACCTTGGGCATGTTGCCGTGCTCGGCAGCGTAGCGAGCAACGGAGTTAACGCCGAAGGACCAAGCGGCCATGTTGGCGAACAGGGTGATCAGGAAGGCGATGCAGATGACCTTAAAGATCATGGAGTCGCCCACCATGGTCTGGACTGCGACAATCATGCCATAGTCGGGGTCGATGGAATCGGCCGGCACAGCAGCGCCGATGCCAAAGCCAGCGAACAGGTAGATCACAGCGATGGACAGGCCACCGACGATGATAGCCTTGGGGATATCGCGAGCGGGATCGGCCATGTCGTCGGTCATGGTGCAGATGACCTCGAAGCCCATGAAGTTAAAGATGATGATCGACAGGTAACCGAGAGCGTTGGTGTTGGTGAGCTCGGGCAGGAAGGTGGCAGCGGACATGTCGTTCGCAAAACCGTTCTCCATGGCATACCAAATGCCCAGAGCGCCAACGATAACCGCGACGGCGACCTTGATGATGGCGCCACCGTTAAGGACCCACTCGGAGTCGGACGCCTTGGAGCGGCCCATGAGGTAGACGATCCACACAAAGGCAAGATCGATACCCATCTTGGCGATCAAATTGAACTCGACGCCAAAGACCATGCCCAAAATGTCGGGGAACATGGTTGCCAGCGAGGCGATCCACAGCGGGTAGTTAATCCAGTAGTAGTACGAGATGCGGGCGCCCCACTTGTCGCCCAGGCCATCGCGTACCCAGTCGTAAATGCCGCCCTCGCCGTCATAGGTGGTGCCGAGCTCGGCGACGACCATGCCGTAAGGGATCAGGAAGGTCAGGATCAGGAAGATCCACCAGAAGAACTGCTGGTTGCCGATAGCGGCAGCAGGTGCGGCGGCCTCGCAAACGAAGACGACGCAGATGATGGTCGAAATGACCGTAAAGAAGGAAAGCTTTTTCTTTCCGTCGCTCATGATGAGCTCCTTCGCTCAGTCTTGGACAGATCCGAGGCCCTAAGGCATTAAGGCAATTGCTTGGGCCTCGGTGAGCGGGCGGCAGGAGACGAGCATCCACCGCCCGCAAACGTGCTTTTAGAAGCCTTGAGGCTTAGAGCTGCTCGAGAGCCTCGAGAGCGGCGTGGAGCTCAGCCTTGGCGGAGTACTCGACACCCTCGTCGTTGAGCGGAGTGCGCTTGCCCAGGGCGGCAAGGAGAGCACGGATGGAGTGCTTGCGGTTCTCGGCCTCGACCCAGCACAGGGAGCGCTCGGGATCGTCCATGACCTCGTCGACGACTTCCTCGTTGCGGGTGGCCGGCAGGCAGTGCATGAACTTGGAGCCTGCGCCGGCGAAGTTCATCATGTCCATGGTGACCTGATACTTGGGATAGAACACGTCCATGTAGTTCTCGCCCGAGACCTCCTCGTCGTACAGGCCATACCACACGTCGGTGTAGATGAAGTCGGCGCCCTTGATGCACTCGATGTCGTCGGAGATGACGATGGAGCCACCGGAGACCTTGCAGTTCTCCTCGGCGATGGCCATCATCTGCTTGCCGAACTCGGCGCGCTCCTCAACGGTGCCAACGTGCAGGCCGCCGTCGGGGACCTGGTGGCCCTTAGGTCCAAACTGGACAAACTTCATGCCGACCTTGGAGGCGATGAACATGAGGGAGACGCAGACCTGGGTGGCGTCACCGATGAAGGCCAGGGTGCAGTCCTCGATCTTCTTACCCTCGGGGAGGTTCTCGAGCATGGTCATGAGGTCGCCCATCTCCTGCGTGGGATGGTTGAACTCGGACATGCCATTGATGACGGGCACAGCGGAGCCCTCGGCGAGGCCGACGACGTCCTTGTGACGGTCAACGCGAGCCATCATGATGTCGAGCAGCGAGCCCATAACGCGAGCGGTGTCGCCCAGGGATTCGTGACCGCCGAGCTGGATGGTGCCAGGGCCATAGAACTGAGCATGGCCGCCGAGGTCGGTCATAGCGGTCTCGAAGGAAAGACGGGTGCGGGTGGAGACCTGCTGGAAGATCATGCCAAGGCTCTTGTTGCGGAGCAGGTGCGGATAATAACCGTCAACCTTGATGGCCTTCTTCATTGCCAGGCCAAGATCCTCGATAGCCAGGATCTGCTCTTTGGTGAAGTCATTGGTGTCGATGAAATCCTTAGGCAGTGCCATGTCAATTTCCTTTCCGCCGGTCGTGCCGACTATTACTATGAGGCGCTCGAACATCACGCCTCGTGTTGACAAGACCATCATTCACCCGTATGCAATTTTTACCTAGTTTATTCGGGATTAAAGACCGTTCACGGAGTTACAACCTCTCTAATCCAATATAAACCCGCAGGTAGCGAGCTTGCAGGGGGTTTAGTATCTAGAACAGCGAACGGTATATCGCTATGCTGTAACTCGGCGCCTAATCCGCAATGGAACGAAGGGTTGAGACGTCTATATCCCACAAGATATACAGGACTCGGCCATAGATAAATGAGATGGGACGGTGGCAGATGAACACTCTGATGTTCTTCTATACCCTAGCGATACTCGTGATCTGTATTGTGACGGCAGTGCTTTCGCTTGCCGCCTATGCCTCGTCTCGTCGACGGTTCTTTATCTATGGCAGCGGCGTATTTATCTGCTATGCCATCGAGATGACCGAGATTTTCTTTTTTGAATACACGCTGCAAAACCAGAGTTTTCCGGCCAGCGACTATTACTCAATTACCATGCCTGTGTTGCGGACCCTTGTGGCGACCGCTTCACAAGCTTTTATCTGGCTCATTGCCATGGACTTGCTCGACAAACATTCAAAAAAGCAGTTTGTTATTCCCGTCGCAACGTTCTTCCTGAGCGAGCTGCTGATCATTGTCGCTGTCCCCTACGGCCCCATGCATCAGTGGCTCTACTACACGATGCGTCAGGTATTCCTTGTATTTGTGGGGCTCTATATCTTTTGGACGGCGCATAAAAGCACGCAGGTCGAGCTTAAGGCGCGCGTCAACAATCAACGAAAGCACCTCATTATCGGCGCCATTCTGGTCGGGTGCATCGTTGCCGAAGACTTCTACAACATCTTGGTCGTCCCCATGAGCCTGGCACCCTCCTGGCTGCAGCTGTACCTATCCGAGCGCAACTTTAGCGAGAATATCTTTGCGTGCTACTTTGCGATCCTGCTGATTATCTATGCCTATCACGTGCTTTCGATTCGCATGCAGGAGGCGCCCGAGGAAAAGAACGTCAGCGATCTTGATCGACACATCGAAGAGCAGATGCCCTTCTACCGCAACGCCTACAGGCTCTCCAACCGCGAGGCCGAGGTTTTGCGTCTGGTTGTGCTGGGCAAGTCGAACCAAGAGATTGCTGACGAGCTATTCCTTGCCGTGGGCACCGTCAAGACCCACATCCACAACATCCTGGTCAAAACCGAGCAGCAAAACCGCACGATGTTGATCCTCCACTTTTGGAAACGATAAAGTTATGCAGAAAAAACCACCACAAAGGGGACAGGCACCTTCGTGGTGGTTTTGATTGTTTCGCCACGAAAAAATCACCCTGACGCCAGAACCACCACGAAGGTGCCTGTCCCCTTTGTGGTGGTTCTGGGTTGGACGAGCTACTCGCTGTAGCGGGTGGCGATGGCGGCTTGTACCATGCCGGTGCTCATGAGGTAGGTCACCAGGAAGTAGCCACCGTATGCTGCCAGGAAAATCGCACAGGTGAGGCCCACGGTGCCGCCGATGCTCATATTTCCGAAAATGCTCACCAGCTCGATGATCACCTTGAGCGCCACAAAGGAGTGCGCCAGGCCCACTGCCAGCGGGAACAGGAAGAATACCGCTTGCTGTGCCATCACCGAATGGCGAATCTGGCGGTCGTCACAGCCAATCTGTGCCAGCACACGATAGCTGCGGCTGCCGTCGGCCACGTTGGAGAGTTGCTGGATCGACAGAATCGCCGCGCATGCAACGACCAATACAAAGCCGATGTAGATGGCTAGGTAGCTAATAAGACCGTTCATTTGCGCTGCTTGCGCGTACATCTCGGAGCGTGTGATGAAGATTCCCCACGATCCCGGCTCCTTGCCGTCAACGAGCAGATTGTCCAGCACAGTGTATTTAATACTCTCGTCTGCCTCGGTCGTATCCATCCCCTGTTTGTAGTTAACGAGCAGGCTACTGGAATACGGCTGCAGATTGAGTTGGGACAACAGCTCGTCGGCAACGACGACGGTACCCACGTTACTGCCCATCGCCGAGTTGGCGATGGCCGCCGTGTCCTCGTCCGACTTATCGGTTGCGGGCTTGAGCGTATGCCCGCCCAAGGTAAGGGCATGGCCGCCAGCCATATACTTGGTGTACAGGTCGACCAGCTCACCGCCCATATCACACGTAAGCAAGTACTGGTCGCGGCCAATGCTCACCGGCTCCTCGCCCATCATCTGGCGCAATTTGTTGTACTGACTTGCCGGCGTCACAGACAGGCCTGTCATGTCGGCGTTGCTGCCCTCGAACGCCTTGGGGAGCTTTTCGCCCATGGTCTTGCACATCTCACTTGGGATCACCGAAGGATTCGAGCCGCCAAGCGGGTAACTCAGATACGAATCGATCTGCACATGCTCACCGGCAACATCGGCGATATTGACCTTCTTGCCGGTCTCGTCGTTGTTGTCCGCCGACTTGTCCTTACGATCGCCGTGCCATGGATCGCCGTGCCATGCGGAGTACAAATCGACCGTACTATCGGCCAGCACCATGCGATCGGCCTCAGACGGATTGACGTACTCTTTGTAGTAGTCGAGCGTATCGGGCGTGTAATAGACATACGTCTGCGACATGTCGGCCGGATTATAGCGCTCCAGGTTCTCGTTCATCACGCTGGCAATCGACATACCGCAAGTCACAGAAGTAATGGCAAGGAACAGAATCATCGCGATGACGCCCATCGAAAAGCACACCGTGTTGACCTTGGCCGCAAGCTGGCGCACGGTAAACATGTTGAGACCGCGCCAATACACGCCGCGCAGGCTCTGCAGCAGCTTGATGAGCATGCCCGAGAGTCCCCAGAACAGGGCAAAGGTGCCCACGGTAACCATAGCGGTCGTAATACCAAACTGGTTCATGGCCTCTTGCAGCTTGCTGTCCGTCGCGGTTAGCGGGAACCCATCACGTAGCAGACGGTAATAGGCCACGCCCACCAGCACCACGCCCACGGCAAAGATGGCAATCGCGATCCAGGGGTTGCGTGTCTTGATGGTCTCGTTGCGACGCTCGGCACCCATAAGCTCGATGAGTTTGGTACGACGCACGGCGCGGAGGTTCAGCAGTAGCGTGAGCACAAACATTACGAGCATACAGGCAAGGGTCAGGTTGAACGCATGCACCGAGAAAAAGAAGTGGAAATTAGCGATCTGCGTCTTAAAGAGCGAGGCGGTAAAGAACGTCATGAGCTGGGAGAGCCCCACACCCAGCATAATGCCAGCGACGAAGGCGCCGACCGAAACGATCACGGTCTCGAGCGCCATGATCGTGGCGACGCGCCCGCGCCCCATGCCGAGCACCTGGTACAGGCCAAACTCCTTTTTGCGGCGTTTCATGATGAAGTTATTGGCGTACACCATCAAAAAGGCCATGACACCGGCCAAAAAGTACGTCAGGTCGCCGAGCATACTGCCCATAACCTGCGCCAAGCCCTCTTCATCAATTCCGGCGATGTCGACCTGCATCGAGATGGTGTTAAAGGCATAGAAGACCGTGACGCCCAGGGTGAGCGTCAAAAGGTAGACGAGGTAGTCGCGGCCGGCGCGGCGGACGTTGCCCCAAGCGAGTTTACAGAGCATCGGAGCCCTCACCGCCCATCATGGCAACGACCTCCATAATGCGGTCGAAGAACTCTCGGCGGTCGGTGTCGCCGCGACGCAGCTCTGTGAAGATCTTGCCGTCGCGGATAAACAACACGCGGCTCGTGTAGCTGGCGGCAAAGCTGTCATGCGTGACCATGAGCACGGTGGCGCGCAGGCGGCGATTGAGGGCCTCCAGGCTCTCGAGCAGCAGGCGGGCGCTCTTGGAGTCGAGGGCGCCGGTGGGCTCGTCGGCCATGATCATGGTGGGGTCGGTGACGAGCGCGCGGCAGGCGGCAACGCGCTGCTGCTGGCCGCCGGACATCTGGTAGGGGTACTTGTCGAGCACTTGGCTGATGGACAGGCGCGCAGCCACATCCTGCACGCGGGTCGAGATCTCCGCCGAGTTCATACGGGCGATGGTGAGCGGCAGGGCGATGTTCTCGCGCGCCGTGAGCGTATCGAGCAGGTTGGAGTCCTGGAAGATAAAGCCAAGCTCCTCGCGGCGGAACTGCGAAAGCTTGGCCTGCTTCATGCGCGTCACGTCCTGGCCGTTAATGCGGATGGTGCCACTCGTGGCGCTATCGATGGTCGACACGCAGTTGAGCAGCGTCGACTTGCCCGAGCCCGAGGCGCCCATGATGCCGACGAATTCGCCACGGTTGACGGTAAAGCTGACGTCGTTGAGCGCGCGGGTCACGTTGCCCAGCGCTCCATATACCTTTTCGAGATGCGCGACCTCCAGTACCGGGGTTGCCGTTTGCGTGGTTTGCATACCGAGTCCTTTCTTGCGATTAGTCTACGGCATCTATAGTCGCAAGAAGCCGAGTCGGCTACCATCGATATGGCTTACGCTTGCCTTACCGTTGCGTAAGGTAAGGGTAGTCTTTTTGGGACGGGGCTTTTTTAGCTGCCCCATCCGAAGCTTTTGAGGCATGAGGGCGCATTTGACATAGGGCAGCTAAAAAAGCCCCGTCCCAAAAAGACTACCCCGTCATGTAATGATGTTGAGAGAGGACTCCTGTTGAAGACTGTTCATGTTGCCGCTGGGATCATTCGCAAGGAAGGATCCGACGAGCTGCTGGCCGTGCAGCGCGGCTACGGCGACATGCAGGGACTTTGGGAGTTCCCGGGTGGTAAGCTCATGCGCGGCGAGACACCTGAAGACGCCGTGCGCCGCGAGCTCATGGAAGAGCTGCAGGTCAAAGTCACCAACCTGCGTGACTTCTACACCGTTGAGTATGACTACCCAGATTTCCACCTCTCAATGGAGTGCTACTACTGCTCGCTCGCCGATGAATCCGATGAGCCTCAGAAGCACGACCGCCAGCTCGATATCCGCTGGATTCCGCGCACCTCGCTTGCCACGGTGGAATGGATGCCCGCCGACAAGGGGCTCATTGATGCCCTGATTGAGCTGAAGGAAGATCGGCTTAAGGCCAACAGCACTGCCAACGACACCGAGGCCACCACGACCGACGAGCCCGCTTCCAAGCCCAAGCGCGCACCTAGGCGCCGCAGCAAAAAGCGTCCCAAGCCCGGTCTGCTCGACGGCATCGATACCTCGGACCTTTCCGCCGACGAGCGCGAACTGGTGCGCCGTCGCGCTGCCATCAAAAAGTCCATGAAGGGCAACAAGCGTGCAAACACCAAACCCGAGCTGCTCGTTCGCCAGCGCCTGCGCGCAGCGGGCCTTACGGGTTATCGCTTGGAATGGAAGGTTCCCGGCAAGCCCGACATCGCCTTCCCCGGCCGCAAGATCGCCATCTTTGTCAACGGTTGCTTTTGGCATCGCTGCCCTAAGTGCAATCCGAGCCAGCCAAAACGCAATGTTGAGTTTTGGGAGGCAAAGTTCCGTCGCAACGTCGAGCGCGACCGCGCTGCCGTGGCAGCACTCACTCAAATGGGCTGGACGTCCATAACCATCTGGGAATGCGATCTCAAAAAAGACCGCATCGACGCCACGATGAAAAAGGTCATCGAGCGGGTGCGCGCCGCAGAGCCGCAGCGCTAGGAACGAGCCGTCCACACACCCCACACAGGCGAGCCACATCCACGTCACAAACCTTAGAAAGCCCTTAAGCCCAAAACCTTTCAAGAGTGTTACTCGATACCTCTGACCTGCGGTTTCATCGTAACGCCAAACCTCATTAATCCTTTCTTTAGCGCTTCCTTATCAGCGCTCGCGGCATAATGTAGCCAGCGCACGGGGCCTAGCAGCAAACCCCGAGCGCATTCTTTTGGTGGATATCGAGGAGGCCGCAAAAGCATGCATTCTTCCAATGACGCAGCACAGCAGCCATCCCTAAAACATGCAAACCTATTCTCCTTCCCCCCGACACAGAGAAACAGCCTTCTCGACTCCCCCACCTCGCGGCCAAAACGCTCAACCGATCAGAGCCTCAACCTGCAAACCTCATTCAAAAAGCTCCAAGCATCGCTAGACAAGGCATTCCCCAACCAAGCCCGGGCATACTAGCCCCTCATCAACAAAGCGCCCCTCGCGCCCCACTTTTCCGCCCCAACGCCACAAGGGCGACGACCTCGAGTAAGTCAACCTGGGAGGGACGAGGGCTTAGCTCCCCAATCTTTCCGCAGGGGGCAAAAAGCCTCGCCGCACGAAGTGCGCAGCGAGGCTTTTTGCATGCCCGAGGACGATTGGGGAACTAAGCCCTCGTCCCTCCCCGGGATATGTAGCGAGTCGGAGTACCCTTGCTGTTACTCTGCTTTGCCCACGGAGTTGAGGTTGGTCATGCGGATCTTAACCAGCTCAGTGATCTCACGCATGCCCTCCTTGGCCGGCTTCTTGGGGTCGAAGCAGGCGGGGTTCTCGGCCATGTAGGCCATGAAGCCCTTGGTGTAAGCCTGACGCAGCTCGGTGGCGTAGTTAACCTTGCAGATGCCGTTCTTCACGGCCTCGGCAACCTGCTCATCGGGCACACCGGAGGTGCCATGCAGAACCAGCGGCACGTCGACGGCGTCGCGGATGGCCTTGACCACGGACTGCTCGATGTGCGGATCGCTCGTGTACACGCCGTGGCTGGTGCCAACGCCAATAGCGAGGGAGGTGCAGCCAGTGCGCTCGACGAACTCCTTGGCCTCGGCCGGATCGGTGTAGGGGCTCTCGCCCTCAACCGCGGGACCGTCGTCCTCCTTGCCGCCAACCTTACCGAGCTCAGCCTCGACGGGCACGCCCATGGCGCGGCCAGCGTCGGCGACGGACTTGGTCAGGGCAATGTTGTCCTCGAAGGACTCGTGCGAACCGTCGATCATGACAGAGGTGTAGCCGGTGCGGAAAGCCTGCATGCAGCGGTCATAGCCATCGCCGTGATCGAGGTGCAGGGCAACGGGCACGGAAGCGCGCTCGGCGGCAGCCTTGACCATGCCGTAGAAGTAGTCCAGACCAGCGGTCTTGATGGTGCCCGGGGTGGTCTGCATGATGACGGGGGACTTGGTCTCCTCGGCAGCGGCCAGAACGGCCATAACAAACTCGAGGTTCTCGACGTTGAACGCGCCGACGGCGTAGTGGCCGGCCTGAGCGTCCTTGAGCATCTTTTCGGTGGTAACAAGTGCCATGAGCGTTTGCTCCTCTCCCTCGCCCGCATCTGGACATCGGGCGTACGTGTCCGCAAGGCGTTTTACCTTGCGTTTTGCTGCGCTCATTGTATGAAATTCAGCGGCTTTACACGTGCGAGATGTTGAGCCCATGCAGGTCAATACAGTCGTTTTTGAAAAGTAAACGGAAGGAATTTGAGCCGAGCGGACATGTTCGATATTAAATTTTAGGCGTTCAGCGTCTTTCTTTTATAGAAAAGATAAGTAATCAAAAGGTGTTTTCTTACTTAAAAAGAAAATGAACGAAAATGGACTCAACACAATTCCTGCAAATTTCAGACGCGGATGGAGCAGCTATGGCCCACGTAACAACTCGAGCATTCGCCGACGAGCGGCGCGCCGCCATCATGGAAATGCTCGAGCATAACGCCTCCGTTCAGGTGGCAGACATCGCCCAAACCTTTGGCGTATCCTCCGTCACCGCCCGCGCCGACCTGGACGCGCTCGCCGAATCCGGCAAGCTGCGTCGCACGCATGGCGGCGCCGTGTCGCTCCACAAACGCCTAACTGTCTCCACGCAAGATCGCCGCATAAACATCAATGTCGCCGCCAAGCAGGCTATCGCACAAAGTGCCATTGAACTCGTCGGCAACGGTGACACCCTGCTCGTCGACTCGGGCACCACGGCACTCGAGTTTGTCCGGCTCCTCGATCAGCGCGACGGCATCACCGTCATCACGGCCGACATCACCATTGCCGATTACATCGACGAAAGCATGCCCTCGGTTGATGTCGTCATGCTGGGAGGGGCACTGCGCAAAGGCCATCGCTATCTATATGGCCCGCTCACCATGCAGGCACTTCAAACGGTTCACGCAGACCTTGCCGTCATATGCCCCGGCGCCTTTGTCCCCCGCTGCGGCTTTACGACTGACTTTCCTCAGATGGCCGAGACCAAAACGGCCATGATCGCCGCAGCCCGTCAAAGCGTCGCCCTCATGGACGCCAGCAAGGTCAACGGATGCGGCATGTATCGCTTTGCCGAACTGACCGATGTCGACACCGTCGTGATGGATTGCGATCCCGACCATGCCGTCGCCACCTCAATCGCCGAAATCGCCAACGACGAGCGCCCGGACCTCATCATCACCGGCGCATAAACAAAAACCACCACAAAGGTGCCTGTCCCCTTTGTGGTGGTTTGCGCGTCAAAAGTGAGCGTATCGCTATTTGGAAAGCTCGTCGGCGAGGGCTTCGATCTGGGCGCGCGAGGCGTCGTTGAGCGAACCCAGCACGGTCACCTTGTTCTGCGTCAGGGTGATGTCCTTCATGCCCTCGAGCTCCTTGGTCATAACCTTGGCAGCAGCGGGCGCCCAAGAGCCGGCCTCGACAAGCGCCACCGTGCGGTTCTGGTAGGCATGCTCGGCGAGCGTGTGGATGAAGGTGCTCATAAACGGGAAGATCTCGCCCTGATAGGTGATGGAAGCGAGTACCAGACGGTCATAGCGGAACGCATCCTCAACGGCCTCGGCCATGTCGTCGCGAGCCAGATCAAAGACGGAAACCTTCTGGCCGCGAGCCTCAAGCGCGGATGCGAGTTCCTCAACGGCGGCCTTCAGATGGCCGTACACGCTCGCGTAGGCAATCGTGATGCCGTCGTCCTCGGGCTGATAGCTCGACCAGGTGTTGTAGGTGTCGAGGTAATAACCCAGGTTCTCGGTCAGCACGGGGCCGTGAAGCGGGCAGATAATCTGAATGTCCAGATCGGCGGCCTTCTTGAGCACGGCCTGCACAAACTTGCCGAACTTTCCCACGATGCCAAAGTAGTAACGGCGCGCCTCGCAGGCCCAGCCCTCAGGATCCTCGATGTCGTTGGCGCCAAACTTGCCAAAGCCGTCGGCACTAAAGAGCACCTTGTCGGTGGCCTCGTAGGAGAAGAGCACCTCGGGCCAGTGAACGTTGGGGGCGCCAACAAACGTTAGGCTGTGGCCGCCCAGGTCGAGCACATCGCCCTCTTTGACGACCATCTTGCGCTCGGGGAAATCGGTGCCAAAGAAGTTGACCATCATGCGGAAGGCGCCCATGCTTGCCACGATCTGTGCCTGGGGATAGCGCTCCATAAAGGCGGCAATGCCGGCGGAGTGATCGGGCTCCATATGATGGACGACCAGGTAGTCGGGCGTACGGCCATCGAGCTCGGCCCCGAGGTTGCCGAGCCACTCGTCGACAAAGCCAGCGTCGACAGAATCGGCGACAGCGATCTTTTCGCCCAAGATAACGTAGCTGTTGTATGCCATACCGTTCTCGGACACGTCGTACTGGCCCTCGAACAGGTCGATGTCGTGGTCGTCGACGCCGATGTAGCGGATATCCTTGGTGATCTCCATCAGGCAAAACCTCCTAGATAGACAAAAGAACCCGTCTATCATAGCACTCGGCTGCATCCCAACAGCCATCTGCCGGCATCCTTATCGATTGTTATTGATGTTCAACATATCACCGTTGACCTGCGGAAACTATGCGCGCGGTGCCGCCGTACTATGTCGAACGATAAGCTGGCCGGGAATACGAATGGCAACGGTTTTGCCCACCGTACCCGCCTCGGGAACCGCATGCTCAAACACCTCTCGTCCGCGCTGATGCAAGTCGAATCGAACGGTCGTGAGCTCGTTATGCGCGACAAAGTCGTCGAGTGAGTCATCGACGCCCACCACGCTCACGTCCTCGGGCACGCGCAAGCCGCTATCGCGCAGCGCGGCGATGGCGCCGTTTGCCATCTGGTCGTTTGCCGCGTAAATCGCCGTCATGGTGCGGTCGTGCTCGGCCAGGTACCTGCCGGCCTCGTAACCGCTGTTGGCAGACCAGTCACCCTCGAGCGGCTCTACCGGCTCGATGTGTTTACGCTCGAGTGCATCCTGCCAGCCGGCGCGACGAAACTGTTCGTCGACTGAGAACGACGGGCCACCAATATAGCGAATCTGCTCGTGCCCCAGCTCAAACAGGTGATCCATGAGCAGCAGCGAGCAGCCGTAATGATCGGAATCGACCGTGGTCACGCGCGGATGCGCATACATGGTGACGATAACCGTGCCAATGCCCGGCAGTGGATCAAACGACTCAAAATCGGGCGCCATGCGACTCATGCCGATGATGATGCCGTCCACCGGCAATGCAGCCATACGACGCGTGGCCTCGGCAAGCGAAAACTCCTCGGTCTTGGACATCTCGACCAGCGTGATGGCGCAACCGCGCTCACGGGCCGCACTGGCAATGCCGTCGATCATCGTCAGGTTACCGAACTTGGTGACATCGTTGACGCACAAACCGACCGAATGGTAGCGGCCGTCGCGCAGCGAGCGACCGGCATAACTCGGACGAAAGCCGAGCTCTTGCATGGCGGCCTGCACGCGCTGGCGCGTCTGTTCGTTAACGTTGGGCAAGCCGTTGGCGACGCGCGAAACCGTCTGCTGCGAAACGCCAGCAGCGCGGGCGACGTCGGCCATGGAGACCGGACGCGTACCTGTATCGTTGGACGGGCGCCTTGCCACAGGATCACCTTCACCCTTGCGAGATCTGAATAGCGTGAATGCCGGCCCGGGCAGAAACACACCCCGCGCCGAAGCCCGCTATCGTCGGACGCATGCTAACGTACTCTACTTTTTCAATCCGCAACTCTTCTGCTCTATAAGTCCATACGGCAATACCGTTCACGGCTGAATTTCTACCGATTACCAGATTCTCAAAAAGTGATAAGCGTTGTGTTATGAGTACGTTAACATAGCCCGTAACGTGCGGCATCGTAGATGCTGAGTTTACGCCGCTTCAGATTGTTAACGTACTCACTACGACGCAAAGCTCGTCAGTATGCGCCAAGGAAAGGACCCTCATGACCGCTCCCGACGAAAAGACACTCGCCACGCTCACCAAGCTGTTCGAGGATGAGTTTGGCCCCATCGGCGATCGCCAGGTGCTCTATGTGCACGCGCCCGGCCGCTCCGAGATCAGCGGCAACCACACCGACCACGAGGGCGGCCACGTTATCGCCGGCTCGCTCGATGTCGCCGTTGACGGTATCGCCGTGGCAACCGATTCCAACAAGGTCCGCGTTGCCGACGAGGGCTATCCCACGTTTGAGATCGCGCTCGACACGCTAGACGTTCAGGAGTCCGAGAAGGGCACGTCCGCGAGCCTCGTCCGCGGCATGGCCCACGAAATCGCTGCTCTGGGCGTTGAGCCCCAGGGCTTCGACCTCGCCTTCACCTGCTCCGTCCCCTCGGGCGGCGGTCTTTCGAGCTCCGCTGCTGTCGAGGCGGCATACGGTCGTGCCATGGAGACGCTCTGGGGAGCGCCCGCCATCGAGCCCGTCGCGCTCGCCCAGATGAGCCAGCGCACCGAGAACAATTACTACGGTAAGCCCTGCGGCCTTATGGACCAGGCCGCCGTGTGCTTGGGCGGCCTTGCCTACATGGACTTTGAGGATCAGGCTCAGCCTAAGACCCAGAAGCTCGAACTCAACTTTGAGGATCACGGCTATGCGCTCGTGCTCGTTAAGGTCGGTGCCGACCACGTGGCCGCCACCGACGACTACGCCGCCGTTCCGCGCGAAATGCAAGACGTCGCCGCCGAGTTTGGCAAGGCACGCCTGTGCGAGGTAAACGTTGCGGATTTTGACGCCAAGCTCCCCGAGCTGCGCGCCAAGCTGGGCGGCCGTGCCTGCCTGCGCGCCGTTCACTACTGGTACGAGAACGGCCTGGTCGATAAGCGTTGGTCGGCCCTTAACGCCGGCGATATCGATCAGTTCCTGGTCCTGACGCGCGAGTCCGGCGCCAGCTCCGCCATGTACCTGCAGAATGTTGTTGCCAAGCTGGGATCTGAGCAGCCTTCCATGTATGCCCTGGCGCTGGCCGAGCACGTGCTCGACGGCCGCGGCGCCGTTCGCATTCACGGTGGCGGCTTTGGTGGCACCATCCAGGCCTTCGTGCCGCTCGACCTGGTCGACACCTTCATTGCCAAGATGAACGGCTGGCTGGGCGAGGGCTCTGCCCGCCACTACGCAATTTCTGACAAGGGGGCTTACGCGGCATGGCTGTAATGACCGACGTGCGCGAGGCCGCGCAGGGCCTGATTGAGTATGCCATCCATCGATCGATGATCGGACAGGACGATCGCATCTGGGCCTACAACACCATTTTGGAGTGCATCGGCGCCACGGGCCCCGCACTCGACATGGCTTGGGCGCTCAAGACCGAGAAGATTTCGCTCTTGCACCCCGATACCCTGCCCGACTTTGACCTGGAGGGCACGCTCGCCGCGCTTGCCGAGGCCGCCGTTGCCAACGGTGCTGCCGAGGACACGGCATCGGGGCGCGACCGCATCGCCATGCGCATCATGGGTATGCTCATGCCGAGGCCTTCGGTTGTAAACGAGGAGTTCAACGGCCGCATGGGCGTCAACGAGCCCCGCGCCGCGACCGACTGGTTCTACGGCCTGTGCTGCGACGCCGGCTACGTGCGCCGTGCCGCCATCGCGCGCAACATCAAATGGAGCACCCCCACCAACTGGGGCGATCTCGAGATAACCATCAACCTGTCCAAGCCTGAGAAGGACCCGCGCGATATCGCCGCGGCAGGTGCCGCCAAGAACACGGGCGAAAAGTATCCCGCCTGCCAGCTCTGCATCGAAAACGAGGGCTACCCCGGACGCTCCGCCGCAGCCGACGGCGGCGCTCATCCTGCACGCCAGAACCTGCGCATTATCCCCATCTCGCTCAATGGCGATCGCTGGGGCTTCCAGTACAGCCCGTACGCGTACTTTAACGAGCACTGCATTGCCATGAGCTCCGAGCATCGCCCGATGCACGTTGACCGCAAGGGCCTGACGTGCCTGCTCGACTTTGTGGACCTGTTCCCGCACTACTTTATTGGCTCCAACGCCGACCTGCCCATCGTGGGCGGCTCGATTCTGTCGCACGACCACTTCCAGGGCGGCGCGCACGAGTTCCCCATGATGCATGCCACCGAGGTCTCACAGTTTAGCGTGCCCGGCTTTGACAGCGTTACGGGTGCTGTGCTGCAGTGGCCGCTTTCGGTGCTGCGCCTGCGCTCGCATGACCGCGCTCAGCTGCTCGACGCTGCCGAGAAGATTATCCTCGCCTGGCGCGAGTGGACCGATGAGTCTGTGGGCGTCATCGCGCACACAGCCGATGGCATGGCGCACAACACAGTGACACCCGTCATCCGCCGCGTCGACTCTCGCGGCAATGCCGGCGGCAAAATCTACGAGGCCTACCTGGCGCTTCGCTGCAACATCACGACCGACGAGCATCCGTTGGGCGTGTTCCACCCGCATGCCGAGTATCACCACATTAAGAAGGAGAACATCGGCCTGATCGAGGTTATGGGTCTCGCCATTCTTCCGCCGCGCCTGGTTCCCGAGCTCGGTGCTGTCCGCGAGCACCTGCTGGCGGCCAAGGCCGATGCCAGCTACGACCTTGCCGGCGCGCTCGAGGGCGATAGTCTTTGCCGCAGCCACGCCGCATGGGCCGAGGATGTCTATGCCCGCCGCGCCGACGAGCTTACGGCGGACAACGCCATCGATATCCTGCACGAGGAGGTCGGCGTGGTGTTTGGCCACGTGCTCGACAACGCCGGCGTATTTAAATGGGATGAAGCCGGCCGCGCCGCCCAGCAGCGCTTTATCGACTCACTGTAATGATCCCTTTCGGACGAAGGAAAACGGATCATTTCGTCTTCAAGACAACGGCGCCCGCCGGCAACATCGCCGGCGGGCGCCATTTTTGCGTGTAGTCATTGGGGACGCTCTTAAACGACTAGTCAAACAAGAACGTCCCCAACGACTAATGACTCGAGCGTGGAAAATCTCCCACTTTGAGCTCGTATGGGCACCAAAAGCAGGAGATTATCCACGCTCATTCTATTAGGAGTCGCAACCGCTACAACTCTACGACCTCAACGCTGTTGTAGACCTCGTCCCAGCGGTCCATGACCAGGTGGCCGGTCTTGGGGTCCATGGCGTTGAGCTTGCCGCAGGTATTGGCAGTCTTGAGCACGGTGACGTCGTCGGCACCAGCAGCAATGGCATGCGCAAAGCCGGCAATGGTCGAGTCGCCGGAACCCGTCGCGTTCACAGCCGCAATCGCGGGCGTCTTGGCGCGAAATGCGCGACCCTCATGGAAGCCCACCGAACCGGCAGCGCCCATCGAAACGACAACCCAGGGAATACCGGCAAAACGGCCATCGGCGGCAAGCGCCTCGCGCAGGGCATCGACATCATCGGTCGTGAAGGACGTGCTCAGCAGACCGTTGATCTCGGTCAGATTGGGCTTCACAAGCTCGGGCTTGGCGTCGGACTCCAGCGCAGCCTCCAGCGATGCACCCGAGGTGTCGAGCAGCACCTTGGCGCCCGCCTCCTCGGCGATCTTGACGAGCTTGGCATAGTAGCCGGCATCGACGCCACGCGGCAGCGAGCCCGAAAGCGTCACGACGTCAGCCTTCGCAGCGAGCTCGGCGAACTTGGCCGTAAAGGCCTCGAGCTCGGCCGGAGCGATCTGCGGGCCGCTCTCCAGCAGCTCGGTCTGATTACCCTCGTGCAGAATATTCAGGCAAATGCGTGTCTCACCGGCGATGGGCACAAAGTCATTCTTGACGCCGTCGGCATCCATAAGCTCGGCCATATAGGCACCCATGTGGCCGCCAAGCAGACCGGTCGCGAGCACATCGTCGCCCAACTGCAGCAGCACACGGCTCACGTTGAGGCCCTTGCCGCCAGCGGTCTTTTCGGGCGTCACGCGGTTAACATCGTCGATGATCAGCTTGTCGAACTGATAGCGCGTATCAATCGACGGGTTCATGGTAACGGTCAGAATCATATTGAACTCCTGTTCCGGGGCGGCATGACCCACCCCAAACATACGATAGCTCGTTAAAGGATCTCAATCTCAAAGCCGCGGGTGACGGTCTCTCCCGGCTTGGCCACCAAGCAGCCACGCTTGTGCTCCAGAATATCGTCCTCGTCGGAGCAGGTGGACAGGCCGCCCCACGGTTCAACTGCCACAAAGTCGCCCTCGGGCTTGCTCCACACAATCAGGTACGGCATATCGGGGAACGTCAGGCGCACGCCCTTGTCCTCGGTTTTCTTGGTCAGCGTAACCACGCGGCTCTCGAGCACGTCGAAGATGGTCTCCGCGAAGTCGAAGAGTTCGTGGGTAAGCGGCAGGTTCTGGCCGATCATGGGGTTCTTGCTGCGATGCTCAACATCAATCAGGCCCGTCGAGGGAACGGCAGTACAGAGCTCGGCGGCCTCACGCTGCTCAAAACGGAGCTCGTAATCGTCGTAGGACTCGCCCTCGTCGAGCGGGCACTTAAAGCCGGGGTGACCGCCCACAAAGAACGGCATGTCCTCGGTGCCCTCATTGGTCACCTCGTACGACACGGCCACCTTTTCCGAATCGATCGTGTAACGAGCAACGATCTTGAACGGATACGGGTACTGCTCGAGCAACTCGGCATGGTCGGCAGAGCTTAGGCTCAACGCAGCCATGTTGTCGCTCTGTTCCTCGAGCTTCCACTCCTGTTTGCGCGCAAAGCCGTGGCGGGCGAGGTTTACCTCGCGGCCGCCCATGGTCATCGCGCGACCGTCACGAAGGCCGCCGCAGATCGGGAAGCAAATGGGTGCCTGGCCCGACCAGACCGCCGGGTCACCCTGCCACAGGTACTCACGGCCGTTGGCCGCAATAGAAGTGAACGACCCGCCCGCCGTGCTCAACGCCACACGAATCAAGCCGTTATCAAGAACAAACTCCATAGGAGCCTTCCCTTTCTTACGACAGCCCGCCAAGTCAATAGGGCTGATAGAAAACCGGCCCGCGCCCCCTCACAGAAACGCGAGCCGTCAACGGACTAGTAAATTACGCCGGATACCCGCTAGTCATGGTATTCGCCGCGGTCCCACTTCTCGAGGAACTCGTCAAAGAAGTGCGGGTCGGCCTGAGCCTCGGCGTCGGCCTTGTTGCAGGCATCGATCTTGGCGATCAGGGCATCGTGCTCGGGAGTCTTCTCGTAGGGCTCCTCCAGGAAGGCAAGCATGATATCGGCCATCAGGAACTCGCCGGTGATCTTGCCGCCAAAGCCCACGATGTTGGCGTTGAGCTCGCGACGGGCATACAGGGCAGAGGTCATGTCGCGGACCAGGGCGCAGCGGGCGCCGGGAACCTTGTTGACAGCGTTGGTGATACCGATGCCGGTGCCGCATAGGGCCACGCCAAAGTCGGCCTTGCCGCTGGCAACAGCCTCGCCCACGGCCTTACCGTAGATGGGATAGTGCGTACGGGAGTGGCTGTAGGTGCCGCAGTCGAGCACCTTGTAGCCAGCCTGCTCCAGGCGGTCGGCCAGATAGATCTTCTCGTCCGTAACGATATGGTCGCAACCGATTGCGATGGTCTTCTTCATCAGAACGTCCTTTCGTCTGAATTCACAAGTTGAGGTAGAAGTTCGAGTTCTCGGTGGCTCTCGTTAGGCCATCTTGTTGAGCATGTCGACACGGATCTGGTGACGGCCGCCGGCATACTGGGCGCGCAGGAACTCGCGGGCGATCTTCTTGGCGACCTCGGTGCCCACGACGCCCGGGCCCATGGTGACCATGCGCGAGCCGTTGTGCTCGCGGGTCATGTAAGCGGAACGCTCGTCGGAAATGTTGGCGACGACCATGCCCTTGATCTTGACGGCAGCCATATAGGAGCCGACGCCGTACTTATCGAATGCGAAGCCCTGGGAATCCTTGTGCTCCAGCAGGTCCTTGGCAACGGCGGTCGCGGAATCGACAAGGTCCGCGGCAGGGGTCTCGGAATAGTCGACGACTTCGTGACCGTCGGCGATGAGCATCTCCTTGATGGACTCCTTCATCGACATACCGTCGGCATCGGAAGCGATTACAACCCTCATGACATCCTCCTTGAGAGATACGCAGGTGCGTAGTTTCTGTTTGGAAGTGTTGAATCGCGTTCAGGTCCGGGCATCTGAATGTGCGGTTCTTCACTGTTCATGTTTATTTGAACACATTCGAACATTAACTGCAACAACTATTTGTTTATCTTTGTTCTTTTTTGAACAAATACCGTTCACAGATGATTGCTGACCGTTTGGACCGGTCGCGGACGTAGCGACCATGTGTTCAACAAACAAAAGGGCGGCCGAGAACGCGTCTCGCCCGCCCTTCGGCAGTATGCCCCGGTATATGCAGCTGTTTTAGCTACACGGACTGCCCGCCCTTCTTGGCATGCTTGGACGGAGCGCTCAGAAAGCGCCCCGTTAAGTAGTTCGCCGGACCGGAAATATCGATCCCCAGCAGCGTGTGCCCCAACCACAGAAACGCCGCGAGCACCAGCAACGGAATAACACACGAGGTCACGATCATCACGATAACGCCTTCGATCAGATCAGTCACCTGCTGCACAATCTCATCGGTCATCTGCTTGGCGCCGCTGGTCACCGATGTGACAAGACCCGAGGCACCGTCGGCAAGCTGCTCAAGCACGTTCTTGGGCTCTGTAGACTCGGTCTTTTTCTTGCTTGCTTTGGAACTGTCGCTATCCGCCACGTCTGCAGCGTCGGCCGCCTTTTGCTCGGCCGCCTCGATGCTCACTCGATACGTTTCGTCGACCTTTTGCGATACCCACACGCTTGCAGGCACCAACGCCATGCCGATCATGGCGACTACCAGCACGCGGGTCGCCACGCGGCGCAGGACGGCACTCGTGCTCCAGCGTCCGTGAATACCAAGCGAGACCGCAAAGAGCACCAGAGCAAACGGGATCAGGATGCCCAGGCCCACCGACCACAAGATGGTCAGCAGATATTTCTCGAGGTAGAGCACGGCAAGCACAATGCCCAAGTTGCCCGAAAGCTGGGCGAGCTGCTCGGCGACCGGCGTTCCCGTATCGCCCGGCAGCGCCGTAATGCCCGCAGACAGCGCCACGCACGAGGTCGTGAGCGCCAAAACGTTGCCCTTCTTTTGATCGATAACCTCGATGGTGGAGTCCCAAGTTTTGGTATCGGCGAAATGCGGACGAGCTACAAAGCCCGACAGCAGCGCCAGTACCACGAGCGCAACGATAAAGCCAATCTGCAGCTTTTTGTTTGCGCACACGACATCGGACAGGCTGGGCTGCAGCTCGGTTACTGTCGTGTGCTCGGTTATCTGGACAGAACGCCCATGAGCTACCTCGTGCGCGTCTCTTTTTTGTATTGACCCGTTATCCGGCATTTGGATACCTCCTCAGTCCGGCCTATATTGCGGATGGAAGTATACCCACCCAGCGAAAAACCGAACGGAAGGGCGGCAGAGCACCCCAAGACTGTCCCCAACGACTAGTCGTTTAAGAACGTCCCCAATGACTAAAGGAGTGGCCCAAACTGCCGGCAGATAAGGAACGTCCCCAACTGCCGGATGCCGCAACTTGGAGGAGGACGGAAAAAGCCCTGTCACGGGTTTGCGGCAGAGCTTTTGGAAGGGGACTTGATTGTGAGGACTCGTTAGGCGAGCTTGGCCTCGAGCTCGGCGATGCGCTTGTAGGCATCGATGGTAAAGCGGGCCTGCTTCTCCAGAATCATGGTGGTCATGAGGGTGTCCTGGGCGTGAGCCATGATGAAGGTCATCTCCATCTCGCCGCCGCCGGCCTCCTGCGACAGCAGCTTGGTCTGCGTGTCGTGAGCGCCGATGAGTGCATCGCTGGCATCCTTGTGCAGCTGCTCGGCCTTCTCAAAATCACCCTCGCGAGCAGCATCGAGCGCTGCAAGCAGATCGGTCTGGGCGTCGCCCGCGTATGCGACAATCTCGAATCCAACCATCGAGATTTCTTCTTTGGTTGCCATATTGCGTTCCTTTCACATATGAACCAATGGAGAGCATCGCGTCCGGGCATACGCGCTGCGTTGTGTATGACAGAAACATTAGCATTCAAACAAAAAAGAACAATGCAAAACGTAATTTCGAGCTATGAACGGTCGATTTTCGCCCGTGAACGGTTTTTAAACCAATTCGAACAATATCAAACACTATTAGCGGCAACCCAAACAGGTCCGTACCCTAGCGCAACTCTCGTACCGTATCGCCCGCTACGAGCACGCCGGGGATCAGCATGTGTTCCACGCCAGGCGTAACCCCCTCGGCGCCGGCGATCTTGTCGACCGCCCACATGCCGACACGCTTGTTATCAAAGCGCACCGTGGTCAGGCGACGATCGGGCACGATGTCGCCCAGGCTGTCATCGACACCCACCACGCTCACGTCCTCGGGCACGCGCTTTCCGCGCGACTCGAGCCCGCGAATGCAGCCGTAGGCCATGGCGTCGTTGGAGGCATAGATGGCCGTGCAGGTCGGATCGTCTGCCAGAGCCTGACCGGCAGCATAGCCGCTCTGCGCCGTCCAATCGCCACGAATGAATCGCGGCGGCTCAATACCATGCGCGCGCAGCGTCTCGCGCCAGCCCTCCTCGCGCTGCATGCCCGAAAGCGAGCGCTCGGGGCACGAGATAAAGTGCACGGTCTTGTGCCCCTGCCCCAGCAAGTACTCGACGACCTGACGCGAGCAATCGAACTGGTCGTTATCGATCGTCGAGCACAGCGGGTGCTCCAACATGGTAACGAGCACCGTCTGCATGCCGGGCAGCGGCTCAAAGGTGCCAAAGTCCGCCGGCATGCGGTTCATGATCACGACCACGCCGTCCACTGGCAGCGCGCTCATACGCGACGATGCACTCTCGAGGGTATAGGGGTGTCCATCTACTTTAGTAAGGGTGATGGCATAGCCGTGTTTGTCGGCAGCGGCGGCAAAGCCCTCCATACGGTCGAGGTTGCCGGTACCGGTAATGTTGAACATGGCGACGCCGACCGTCTTGAACTTGCCGCGGCGCAGCGACCGGCCGGCAAAATTGGGGCGATACCCCAGCTCGCGCATGGCGGCACGCACGCGCTCCTTGGTCTCGGGGCGCACGCTGGGCGAATCGTGCACGGTGCGCGAGACCGTCTGCTCCGAGACGCCCGCGAGGCGCGCCACATCTTTGACGGATACCGATTTTTTAACAGCGGCCATAGGTCGATCTTTCTATGTCAACGATGCCATTGACGGCATCCTGCGCAGTCATTTTGAACACATTTAAGTATATCCAACGTCTCTCCAACGATACGCTTACCACCCAAAACCTACCGTTCACCGACAATTCTGCTTCGCCGAACGGCTTTTGTCGCCCAAATGTTAACGTTGCCATTGTGCAAACACAGAGCCACCGGGCAGCTCAATCGTTTACACGCAAGGAATCGACGGTCTACAGGCACAGGGGCCACCGATTCGCATCTTTTTTTGTGTCGCAAAATGGCAACGTCAACATTTTGGCAACCAGATGTCAAAAGCTACCATCGTTGCTAACCCACCGACTCTTAGGAGCTTTGCATGGAGCAACTCATCGCCACCATCGAAAAAGGCCAGCCCTTTTTCAACGCGATCGCCCGCAACAAGTACCTCAAGGCGATTCGCGACGGCTTTATCTCCGTCATCCCCATCATCATCTTCTCGTCCATCTTCTGCCTAGTAGCCTCGGTCCCCAACATCTGGGGTTTCTACTGGCCCGATGACATCAATAACGCCCTGTGGAAGTGCTACAACTACTCCATGGGCATCCTGGCCATCGCCTGCGCCGCCACCACGGCCAAGCACTTCGCCGACGCTCAGAACCGCGACCTGCCCAAGAACAATCAGATCAACTTCATCTCGTGCATGTGCGCGGCCATCATCGGCTTCTTGCTCCTTTCGAGCGACACGATTGCCACGGACGCCGCCAGCGGCTTCAACACGACCTACCTTGGTTCCAAGGGCCTGCTGACCGCCTTTATCGCTGCGTTTGTGACCGGCATCATCTACAAGTTCTTCATTAAGCGCAACATCACCGTCAAGATGCCCGAGCAGGTTCCGCCCAACATCTCGCAGACCTTTAAGGACATCATCCCCTTCTCCGTCTGCATCACCGTCTTTTGGGTCTTTGACATCGTCTTCCGCGCTGCTTTTGGCTTCTGCTTTGCCCAGGGCGTCATCCAGGTGTTCCAGCCCCTGTTCACCGCCGCCGACGGCTACATCGGTCTCGCTGTGATCTACGGTGCCATGAGCCTCTTCTGGTTCGTCGGCGTCCACGGCCCCTCAATCGTCGAGCCCGCCATCGCCGCCGCCCTCGTTGCCAACATGACCGACAACCTGGCTGCATTCCAGGCCGGCCAGCACGCTTCCGCTGTCCTGACCCAGGGTGCCCAGTACTTCGTCGTCTGCATGGGCGGCACCGGTGCCACGCTCGTCCTGGTCTTTATGTTCTGCTTCCTGGCCAAGTCTCAGGAGATGCGCGCCGTCGGTAAGGCGGCCATCGTCCCGGTCTGCTTTGCCGTCAACGAGCCGCTGCTGTTCGCCGCACCCATCGTGCTCAACCCCGTCTTCTTTGTCCCGTTTGTCTTTGCCCCGATCGCCAACATCTGGATCCTCAAGGTCTTTATCGACTTCTTGGGCATGAACGGCTTTATGTACACCCTGCCTTGGACCGTCCCCGGCCCCATTGGCACCATCATGGGCCTGGGCTTCCAGCCGCTCGCCTTTGTGATGCTCGCCATCATCCTGGTCGTCGACTTTGCCCTGTACTACCCTTTCTTCCGTGCCTATGACGCCCAGAAGTGCGCCGAGGAGGCCGAAATCTCCCGGGAGGAGCTCGCCGCCAAGAACGCCGAGAAGGCCGCCAAGCTCAACGACGCCTTCCAGGGTAAGGCCGACGCCAAGAGCGTTGCCGCCGGCGCCGCTGCCGAGGTCGTAAAGACCGACGCCGCCCCCGCTGCTGCCACCACCGAGGCTACGGCCGCCAGCGACCTCAACGGCAAGCGCGTGCTCGTGCTCTGCCAGGGCGGCGGCACCTCGGGCCTGCTCGCCAACGCGCTGGCCAAGGCCGCCAAGGAGCGCGGCATCGATCTTGAGACCGCTGCCGATGCCTATGGCAACCACGTGGACATGCTTCCCGACTTTGACCTGGTCGTCCTGGCTCCGCAGGCTGCCAGCTACCTGGCCGACCTGCAGAAGGACTGCGAGCGCGTGGGCAACAAGTGCGTCGCCTGCCGTGGTAAGCAGTACATCGAGCTCTCCCAGAACGGCGACAAGTCTCTCGCCTTTGTGAGCGAGCAGCTGTCGAAGTAAGCAACGCTTAGGGCCAGCCGACTATCCAAGACCGACTGGCCCTTCGATTTAAACGATTGGATCATCATGTCCGTTAACCCCGCCAGCGTCACCAAGCCGCCCGCGCAGTTCCCCGAGGACTTTGTCTTTGGCGGCGCCACTGCTGCCTACCAGGTAGAGGGCGAGACCCGCACCCACGGTAAGGGCAAGGTCGCCTGGGACGACTTCTTGGAGGCCCAGGGCCGCTTCTCTCCCGATCCCGCCTCCGACTTCTACAACCAGTATCCGGTGGACCTGGAGCTGTGCGAGGAGTTTGGCATCAACGGTATTCGCCTCTCCATCGCCTGGAGCCGCATCTTCCCCGAGGGCACCGGCAAGGTGAACCCCGAGGGCGTGCAGTTCTACCACGACCTATTTGCCGAGTGCCACAAGCACCACGTTGAGCCGTTTGTCACGCTGCATCACTTCGACACGCCGCTGCCCCTCTTTGAGAAGGGCGACTTCCTCAACCGCGAGACCATCGACGCCTTTGTGGACTTTGCCACCTTCTGCTTTAAGGAGTACGCCGACCAGGTAACCTACTGGTTCACCTTTAACGAGATCTGGGCCGACGCCTCCAACACCTACATCGAGGGCACCTTCCCCGGCGGCGTCAAAGCTCATCTGGCCGAAGCCTTCCAGTGCGAGCACAACATGATGCTCGCCCACGCCAAGGCTGTGCTGGCCTTCCACAACGGCGGCTTTAAGGGCAAGATCGGCGTCATTCAGTCGCTGGAGTTTAAGTACCCGCTCAACGAGAACGACCCCGCCGACATCAAGGCCGCCAACAACGAGCACGTGCTGCAAAACCAGTTCCTGCTCGACGCCACCTTCCGCGGCGACTATGCCCCCGACACCCTCGAGTGCGCCAACCGCCTGGCTGCCGTCTCGGGCGGCACCATCGAGATCCTGGACGAGGACCTCGAGATTATGCGCGAGGCAGCGCTCTACAACGACTACCTGGGCGTTAACAACTACCAGTGCCGCTTCCTCAAGGCTTACGATGGCGAGAACGACCTGCACCACAACGGTACGGGCGAGAAGGGCACCGGTCGCTGGCGCGTCAAGGGCATTGGCGAGCATGTGAACAAGCCTGGCATCCCCACCACCGACTGGGACTGGATTATCTATCCCGAGGGTCTGTTCGATCTTCTCGTCTACATTAAGCAGCGCTACCCCAACTACAAGCAGATCTTCATCACCGAGAACGGCATGGGCTACAAGGACCCCTACAAGGACGGTTTTGTGGACGACCAGCCGCGCATCGACTACATCGAGCAGCACCTGCGCTGGCTGCTTAAGGCCATGGAGGTGGGCGTCAACGTGGGTGGCTACTTCCTGTGGAGCCTGCAGGATCAGTTCTCCTGGACCAATGGCTACAACAAGCGCTATGGCTTCTTCTACGTAGACTTTGAGACCCAAAAGCGCACGCCCAAGGCGAGCGCCTACTGGTACAAGCACGTGGCGCAGACCCGTCGTCTGGACTAGTTAACGCCATCGGCTGCCGTGACCATCACGCAGCCGCGCACCTTACCATTCCCGATTGCATGGACACTGCGTCCATGCGCCTCTTTCCGTGTGGCGGATGCGACCTTCCCGGTGGATGCTTCAGCATCCTTGGTCGTATCCGCCGTTTTTGTTTTTGGGCGGGCTGGGCCGCGTTCGTTTGTCTCGATCTGTAACATCTAACTCGCTTTTGGCCGTCTAACTGTTACAGATCAAGACAAAGATGATGACTGGGTAGACAAAATCTCAATCTGTAACACCTGGTCGAGTTTTTGGGTCCTAACTGTTACAGATTAAGATGAACGAGCCGAGCACGTCTACGCCCGCAGATCCCGCACGCTCGCGCGCTCGACCAACACGCCCGAGACGAGCGTACGGCTTCTGGAGCTCGGGGCTTCCAGACCTGCGACGACCTCGTTGAGCGCACGGATGCCCAGCTCGCGGTGGCGAAACTTCACCGACGTCAGAATCGAGTTGGGAATCGTCTTGTAGAGCTCATCGTCGAAGCCGATCACGGACACGTCGTCGGGCACGCTGAGCCCTTTGTCACGTAGGGCCATCATCACGCCGTTTGCCATGCAGTCGTTAGCGGCGAGGACCGCCGTGCAATCGGGTTTATCGGCAAGCACAAGGCCCGCGGCATAGCCACTATCCGCATTCCAATCGCCTTGCAGGGGCTCGGGCGGCTCAATGCCACGTGCCTCGAGTGCCGCACGCCAACCTTTCATACGACACTGGCTCGACAGCGACTCTTTCTTACCAGAGACGAAGTACACGTTCTTGTGCCCGTGATTCAAGAAGTACTCGCACGCCATGCGCGCGCCGCCTTCTTGATCGTCACTGACGGTGGAGCAGGTAGGATGCTCCATCGGTGTGATAATCACCGTCTTGAGGTCTTTCGGTGCCTCAAAGGTATCAAAGTCATCGACCATCTGGCGCAGGTTGAAAATCATGCCGTCGACGGGAAGCTGCGACATCCTATGCGCCGCTTCGGCAAGGGTCATCTTCTCCCCCGCCCGCTTTTTGATCATCGTGAGAGCAAAGCCTCGCTCTTCGGCGGCATCGGCGATACCGTCGATCATGTCCACGGCGCCGCCCGACAAGTGGAACATCACCACGCCGATGCACCCGTAACGGCCCAACTTGAGTGAACGCGCGGCAAAGTTGGTTCGAAACCCGAGCGCCTCCATTGCGGAATGGACCCTATCGCGCGTCGACTCGCGCACGCTACCGGGCTCGTTAATCACACGCGAAACCGTCTTGAGAGAAACACCCGCGGCAATCGCCACATCGTTCATTGAGACATTTTTCTTGTCCATCGTTGCCACTACTTCTCCACTCGGTTCTCTATCGCTTGTTTTTTGCGTTCTAGCATACACCACCTGCCTGACTGATAAATCAACCGTTTACCGGACAATATCGACCGCTCACCCGTATATCCTTGTTGCTCTTCCAAAAATGTCTTACGTTGTCATTAATGAAATGACAACGTTGTCATTTCGCAATGCCTTCCTTGAGCAGGAAGGTTTCCGGGCAGTCCTGACCATCCATCGACGACCAGTTCCATCCACATGCATCGCGCATCAAGTAGCAAAGGAGCTCTATGGACGCCATCGTAAAGATGCTCGAAAAGCATCAGCCGTTCTTTGAGAAGATCTCGAGGAACATCTACCTCCAGGCTATTAAGGACGGATTCCTTGGGTGCATGCCAATCGTCCTCACCTCTTCGATCTTTCTGCTCATTGCCACCCTTCCCGGCGTAGTCGGCATCACGCTGCCCCAGCCGCTCATCGACTGGTGCAACAAGCTGTACAACTTCACCATGGGCGTCATGGGCATCATGGTTGCCGGCACCACTGCCAAGAACTTTACGGCTTCCATGAACCGTCGCATGCCCGCCGGCAAGGTGCTCAACGACGGCTCCACCATGGTGGCCGCCCAGTGCAGTATGCTTTTGCTCGCCGTTACGCAGTTCACCACCAAGTTCAACGGCTCCGAGCTTTCGGTCTTCGACTGCACCAGCATGGGTACGCGCGGTCTGTTCTCGGCCTATATCGCCGCGTTCATCACCGTGTGGGTCTACAAATTCTGCGTCTCGCGCGATCTGACCATTAAGCTGCCCAAGGAGGTCCCGGGCGCCATCGCTCAGAACTTCCGCGACATTATCCCCTTTGGCGGCGCTGTCATTATCTGCGGCATCATCGATGTGGTTGTGCGCAACCTCATGGGCGTTCCGTTCTCCGAGCTGCTCATCAAGCTGCTCTCCCCGCTCTTCACTGCGGCAGAAACCTATCCTGGCCTCATCCTTATCCAGGCAGCCACCGCGTTCTTCTGGTTCATCGGCGTCCACGGCCCTTCGATTGTCCAGCCGGGCATCGACCCCATCCGTCTTGCCAACCAGGCCGAGAACCTGCAGGTTCTGCTGGCCGGTGGCCACCCCGCCCACTCCCTCACCTTTAACATGTCGCTCGTGGGTGAGTTCGGCGGCACCGGCGCCACGTTCATCGTGCCGCTTCTGCTGATTCTCTTTATGAAGTCCAAGCAGCTCAAAGCCGTCGGTAAGGCCTCGATTGTTCCTGTTGCCTTCGCCGTCAACGAGCCGCTGCTCTTTGGCGCGCCGATGATCCTTAACCCCTACATGCTCATCCCCTTTGTTGCCGCCGGTTGCGTCAACGTGAGTGTTGCCAAGTTCTTTATCGATAACGTGGGCATGAACGGCTTCTCCTTCGTGGTGCCTTGGGCTACCCCCGCCCCCATCGGCATCTTCATCACCACGAACTTCCAGCTTATCGCCCTGGTATTTGTCGCGATTATCATCTTGCTGGACGCCATCATCTACCTGCCGTTCTTGAAGGCATACGATAAGCTGCTCTGCGACCAGGAGGCCGAGCGCGCCGCCGAGCTGGGTCTCGAGTCCGATGGTGCCGCTTCCATCGCCGCCAGCACCTCTGCGCCCGCCATCGAGCAGACCGCCGCTGCCGTCGAGCCGACCGCCGCTGCCGCCGACAGCAAGCCTGTCGCCGATCAGCCCGAGCCCGCCTCCGACGCATCCGCTAAGAAGGATGTCGACGGTCTGAAGGTCCTCGTCCTGTGCGCCGGCGCCGGCACCTCTGCCATGCTTGCCAACGCCATCAAGGAAGGTGCTGCGCAGACCGGAGAGAACATCGCTTCCTCCGCAGGCGCCTATGGTCAGCACACTGCCATCATGGATCAGTACGACGTCATCGTGCTCGCCCCGCAGGTTCGTAGCTACTACAACGACATGAAGGCCGACACCGATCGCCTGGGCATTAAGCTGCTCGCTCCCCGCGGTAAGGAATATATCGACCTTACTCGCGACCCCGCTGGCGCCATCAAGTGGCTCCGCGAGAACCTCGACTAGTTCCTCCCTCTGTTGGTGCCCGGATTCCCGGTTCGGGCACCTCTCCCTATTCGTATCCCACAGAAAGGATGACTCATGACCAACCCCATGCAGTTCCCCGACGGCTTTGTGTTTGGCGGCGCCACCGCTGCTTACCAGGTTGAGGGCGAGACCCGTACACACGGCAAGGGCAAAGTGCCCTGGGACGATTTCCTGGCTGCTCAGGGCCGTTTCTCCCCCGACCCCGCAAGCGATTTCTACAACAAGTACCCGGTCGATATCGACCTGTGCCAGCGCTTCGGCATCAACGGCATTCGTGTCTCCATCGCTTGGAGCCGTATCTTCCCCAGCGGCACTGGTGAGATTAACCCCGAGGGTGTTGCCTTCTATCACGAGCTCTTTGCCACCTGCAATAAAGCCGGCGTTATCCCCTATGTCACGCTCGATCACTTTGATACGCCCGAGGCCTTCTACCAGGACGGCGGCGAGGGCTTCCTGACGCGTACGACCATCGATGCCTTTGTCGAGTACGCCAAGTTCTGCTTTGCCGAGTTCACCGAGGTCAAGCACTGGTTTACCTTTAACGAGATTCCCGCGACCGCCGAGGGCAGCTTTATCGTCGGCAACTGGCCGCACGGCGAGAAGTATCGCCTGGACAAGGCCTTCCAGCTCATGCACAACATGATGGTGGCCCACGCCAAGGCCGTCGTCGCCTTCCATGAGGGTGGCTTTGAGGGCGAGATCGGCATTGTCCAGAACCTGGAGCCCAAGTATCCCCTCGACCCCAACAACGCCGCCGACTGCGAGGCAGCTCGCATGGCCGACGTCATCAACAACCGCTGGGTACTCGACGCCACCTTCCGCGGCCACTATGCCGCCGACACGATGGAGGCTGCGACCAAGCTGTCCCATATCGCCGGCGGCGAGCTCGACGTCCGCGACGAGGACATCGCCGCGCTGACCGCCGCGCTCCCCTACAACGATTGCCTGGGCGTCAACACCTACAAGTGCCAGTTCCTGCGTGCCGCCGAGGGCGAAAATGACATCAACCACAATGGCACCGGTGACAAGGGCTCCTCGCGCTGGTTCCTCAAGGGCGTGGGCGAGTCATGCGTGCGCGAAGGCGTACCCACCACCGATTGGGACTGGATCATCTATCCCGAGGGCCTCTACGACCTGCTGCTGCGTATTAAGAACGATTACCCCAACTACAAGAAGATCTACATCACCGAGAACGGCATGGGCTATAAGGACGACTTCGAGGATGGCTTTATCGACGACGCCCCTCGCATCGACTATATGCGCCAGCATCTCGCATGGATCCTCAAGGCAATCGACGGCGGCGTGAACGTCGACGGTTACTTCGTGTGGTCGCTGCAGGACCAGTTCTCCTGGACCAACGGCTATAACAAGCGTTACGGCCTGTTCTACATCGACTTTGAGACCCAGAAGCGCTATCCCAAGGCAAGCGCGTACTGGTACAAGAACGTCGCGGAGACCGGCCTGCTCATGGCCTAGTTTAAGCCGCGTACCCCCTGTCGGCCGCATGCGAATCCCTCCACGGGTTCGCATGCGGCCTTTTTCGTTTTGAGCGGCCCGAACTTGAAGATCTCGATCTGTAACACGTAACCGAGTATTCCGGCCCTACCTGTTACAGATCGAGACAAACGGGTAGCCCGAAGCAGAATATCTCGATCTGTAACATCTAACCCGGTTTTCTACTTCCAACTGTTATAGATTGAGATAATTCGACGAAGCCGATGTTTTATTATACCGTGGTACAATTGTGTCCCAACGCAAAGGAGGTACCCATGTCCGCTTGTGTGCCCGTCCGAGACATGAAGGACACCGCCACATTCACCGCACTTGTTGAGTCTGAGCGCGACGTTACCGTAACCAAGAACGGCTACGAGGCCATGCACTGCATCAGCAGCGACCAGTATCGCCTCATGCAAGAAGAAATCGCCAAGGCAAAACTGCTGTCTCGTATGATGTTGGCAGAAGACGAAATATCGCAAGGCGACTACAGCGATTACGAATCCTTCGCGGCTTCGATACGAGACAAATATGACCTATAACGTCGTCATACTCAAAAGCGCGCGATATGAGTACGAGAGTATCGTCGGATACCTTGCCCAAATCCTCAAGAATCCGCGCGCAGCAGGCAATTTTGTCGCTGAGTTTGAATATCAGCTTGATCTGCTTCGCGAGCAGCCGCTCCTACGTCCCCTTTCGCACATGCAAGAGCTGGCGGCACGTAATTACCAATCGTTTCCCGTCAACAACTACGTGTGCCTCTACAAGTTTGAGCACGAAACAATCTATATCGCCCACATCTTTCATCAATCACAGGACTACGCCCGCCTGATCTAATTTGCAAGCTGAACGGTTGGCCCGAGCGCATTTGCGCGTCATTTCGCGTCACGTTGACGCGTAAAATGGCGCGCAAATTTTTTCGTGTCATAATTTTGACGTGCAAAATGCCATGTAAAATTTTACGTGTCATTTTGCACGTCAAGTTAAAGCGAAACGGAGCACTACGATGCAAGAGACAAAGGATCTTGAGTTCAAGGAAAGCGTCACCAATTCGTTCCTCAAAACCGTCTCCGCTTATGCAAACAACACGGGTGGGCGTGTCCTATTTGGAATTAACGACGCCGGAAAAATCGTTGGCCTCGATGACCCCAAGCAGACCTGCTTGGATATCGAAAACAAGATTAACGATTCGATCATCCCCCAGCCCGATTACTCCCTAAAAATCAACGAGCCCGATGCAACCGTTGAGCTTACGGTCTTTCCCGGCAGATCGAAGCCTTATCTATACCGCTCGAAGGCGTACAAGCGCAATGACACAGCGACTATACCAGTTGATACCCTAGGTCTTTCGCGCCTTGTGCTCGAGGGCCAGAATCTCTCCTTTGAACAGCTCCCGGCAAGCAAGCAAGATCTATCTTTCACCGTTTTAGAGAATCGTCTAACTGCAAAGTTAGCGCTTCAGTCGTTCACAACCGACACTCTCAAAACCCTCGGCCTGCTCGATGAGACCGGGACCTACAATAATGCAGCAGAGCTGCTCGCGGACGAGAACGGCTTCCCAGGCATCGACATTGCAGTGTTTGGTGACACTATCAACCTCATTAAGCAGCGCAAGACCCTTGAGCATGCATCAGTTTTAACTGAAATTGACAGTGCTCTTGAGCTATTCGAAGCTCAGTACTGCTACGAAGAGATCAAGGGAATGGAACGAATCCGCAAGGAGCCCATTCCACTTGAGGCGTTCCGTGAGGCAATAACCAACGCAATCGTTCATAGGACCTGGGATGTACCAGCGCACATCCGCATCTCGATGTTCGACGACCGGGTAGAAGTCGCCTCACCCGGCGGATTACCGGCAAGCATGACTGTCGATGAGTACCTGTCCGATATGCTGTCCGTTAGGCGTAACCGCATTCTTGCCGAAGTCTTTTTGCGCCTGGGCCTTATCGAGGCATTCGGTACGGGCATTATGCGAATTCGAGACACCTATAAAGACAGCATCAAAAAGCCTCGTTTTCAAGTTTCGGACAACGCTATTGTGGTCACACTTCCCCTACTCATGGATAACCCCGGGCTCGAAGGCGACGATCTTACCGTATTTGAACTGCTGAGTGAAGTGCATCCCCAATCGACAAGTGCGCTTGCGGCCAAAGTTACCTTTAGCCGCTCGAAGCTACTTCGCATCCTCAAAAAACTCGTTGAGACGGGCCTGGCTACAGTTGAAGGCGCCGGCAGGGGGCAGAAGTATCGCCTGCTGCGTTAGCTAGCAAATGATCTGCGTGTGCTCCTCGATGGCGGCACGATTCTCGGCGGTAATACCCGGTTCGCACACCACGGCGTCCAAATTGTCCAGGCGGCAGAAGGTGTAGAAGTCGCGCTTGCCGATCTTGCTGGAGTCGGCGATCAGATAGCGCGAGTCGGCCTTGCTAAAGGCGAGCTGCTGGATACGGCCCTCGTCCATGTTGGACGTAGATACGTCACCGTCCAAGATGCCGTTGGCACCGATAAACGCCGCGTCGATGCCCAGCGCACGCAGGGTATCCTCGGCCGTCGGCCCCACAAAAGCGGCGGTGCGGCGACGGTACATGCCGCCCACGAGACACAGGTCGCAGTCTTCGCGCGCCTCGAGCAGGTTAAACACCGAAAGCGAATTGGTCACAATGCGCAGGCGGCACGCCGGCAGCATCGAGGCCATCTGCTCAACCGTGGTGCCCGTACCCAAAAAGATGGTCGAGCCTTCCTCGATAAGCTCCACAGCGCGGCGCGCGATCTGCAGCTTTTCCTCGGCATGCTTAGTGCGCTTTTCGCTGTGCGAATACTCGTGGCGCAACATAGCGTGAGGGCGGCCCTGTGCACTGCGGGCTCCGCCGTGCACGCGCTCGATCTCGCCCAGGCTCGCAAGCTCCTCAAGGTCACGACGAATCGTCATATCCGAGACACCTAACGCATCTGAGATCTCCTTAACCGAGACCGTGCCCTGCTCTTCGAGCAGCTGACGAACCCTATCCTGTCGCTCTGCCTTAATCACGATGAATCCTCGCCGTTCTTTGCGCGCATATCATTCAAACAGTAACGAACAAATTGTATCAGACTCGTGCGCGTCAAAAATGAACGCCCGCACAGCTCCAATCATCACTTTTTTGAGAAAAATACCCCCTGCTTTAGTGGGGTGTAGTGATAATCTCGCCTGTTCGCGCTACAGTTTGTCCGAAATATCTCGATGTTAGGAACCAAATGATCACTTCCGAGCTTTTCGGCACCGCGCCGTGCGGTACCCCCGTTCATCGTTACACCCTCAACGGGCCCGAGATCTGCGTTCGCATTATGGACTATGGCGCCACCGTGTTGGGCATCGACGTGCCCGACATCCCCGGCAACGTGCGCGATGTGGTGCTGGGCTTCGATAAGCTCGAGGATTACTTTGACAACCCCGCTTGCTTTGGCGCGACTATCGGCCCCGTGGCCAACCGCACCGCGGGCGCCACGATCACCATCGACGGCACGGACTGGCATATGCCCGCCAACGAGGGCGCCAACAACCTGCACAGCGATCTTGAGCACGGCCTTCATAAACGCGTGTGGGATGTTGAGCTCGACGAGGTCCACAACGCCGTGCGCATGACCACCCCGCTTGAGGACGGCGAGCTGGGCCTGCCTGGCAACCGCACCTTTACGGCCGTGTTTACCGTGACGCGCACCGGCTGCTTCCGTATCGAATATGGCTGCGAGAGCGACCGCGCCACGTACGTGTCCATGACCAACCACACGTACTTTAACCTTGCCGGTCATAATGCCGGTATGGACTGCGAGCACTTCTTTGTTGCTAACGCTGCCCACTACCTGCCCATTAACGAGCAGAACATCCCCACCGGCGAGATTGCTCCGGTCGAGGGAACACCGTTTGACTTTCGTGAATTGCGCCCCGTCGCGCCTGGCATGGAAGCCGACGACCCGCAGATTAAGCAGGCCCGTGGCTACGACCACTGCCTGTGCATCGATGGCTATCAGTACGGCCGTAATCTGCGCCGCGCGATGCACGTCGAGGAGATGTGGACCGGTCGTGAGCTGGACTACTACACCACCGCCCCGGGCGTGCAGCTCTACACCGGCAACTGGCTGGGCGACAAGCACGCCAAGGACGACGCCAACTATGGCTGGGGCGCCGGCTTTGCCCTCGAGGCCGAGATGTACCCCGACACGCCGCACCAGCCTCTGTTCCCGCAGGGCATTGTGGGCCCGGGCCATCCCTACAGCAATGTGATCGAGTACCACTTTATGAGGCACTAAGCGCACAACGCAACATATCGCACACCAGCGCCCGCCGGCACCACCGCCGACGGGCGTTTTTCTATCTAGTCATTGAGGACGTCCTTAAACGGCTAGTCGTTAGGGACAGCCTTCACTGCCAGACGAGAAGGACTGTCCCAATCTGCCGGCACTTTGGGACGTTCCTAAAAGGCATGCACATAAGGAACGTCCCCAAGTGCCAGGAGTGTCCCCAACAACTAGTCATTCAAGAACGTCCCCAATGACTAGTTGGATGGGGGCGGGGTCGGAGCTGGGGAGGTAGCGGATTTCCAGCTCTACTCCGAGCTTTTGCAGCTCTCTAAGAGCAGCGACGTCTGCATCGCCCATGGCGACTGCGGGCGTTGCGGGACGCTTGCCCTCCCCTGCCTGCATATGACCAATACTGATCTTGCTGATCGGCACACCGCCCTTAACCAGCGCGAGCGCATCGGCGGGTGAGGCCACCATAATCAGAATCCATTGGCGCGGCGTTGCGGTATGAATGATGTCGATGGTCCTTTGCACCGAGAAAAACCGCGTCCACACACCCTCGGGCGCCGCGACCCTCATAGGCGCCCACTTGCGCGAATCAGCCGCAATCTCGTCGTTGACGATTAGGACGAGGTTGGAACCCACAGCCTCGTTCCACAGCTCAACGTCTTGCCCGTAAATAAACCGATCATCGATACGTGTAAGAAGGATCCTGGGTTGAGCCATGGCAGCCCCATTCTGTTTGAGACCCGTAAGAGCAAGACATCGCGTTTCCAATATTAGTGCATTTAAAGTGAGAAAAGCCGTCAGAACACTTGCGCGGATTTGCGATGTCCCGTATCATAGACAGCCGTTGATGCCTCAGTTGCGTCACCACATGGCCGCCAGCGTAGCTCAGTTGGTAGAGCACCGCTCTCGTAAAGCGGGGGTCACCGGTTCGAGCCCGGTCGCTGGCTCCATTGCACAAGATAGCCGCCTTCGGGCGGCTTTTTTGTTGCCGATTTTGAGTGCGCATACGCCAACCCAAGCATCACCACGTCGATCGCTTCCTGCTCAAAAACAGAAAGCCCCGCCAACCGCAATCCCCAAGGGAACTGCGATTAACGGGGCTCAAACGCGCTCCCCAAGGGGAATCACGCTAGTTCACGAGCAGCTCGCTACTCCTCCCAGTAAGCATCTGCAAGCAGCTTAAAGCAAATCTTCTTGACCGGCTGTGCGCCATCGCCCGGGAACTCAAGCGTGGGCATGTGAGGCTCGCCGGCAACGAACAGCGCAAACTTGTCGTCGGCAAGATCGCCGGCGATCGAAGCGTCGGAATCGACCAGATCGTAGTCGTCCTTCTCGTCAAACTCCTGAACCAGCGTCAGGCTGCCCGTGGCGACCTTAAAGGCCTCGCGACCCTCGACGTCGATCTGCAGGTCGTGATAGCGCTGATGCGTCTCATAGTGAGCCTCGGCCTCGGGACGCGTCGTGGGAGCCATGACGTTCGCATAGACCTTGTCGCCCAGAATCGGATGGCTGCCGACCTCGAGCTCTGCTGGGTCGTTCTCCTCGAGCCAGTCAATCAGCACGTCGAGGCCCTTGAGCATTCCGCGGTACTCCTCGATATCGCCCAATGCACCGTAAATCATCTAAATCCCCTCTCGGATCGTTTTTTGGCAGCTACTCGGTAAATGCGTTACCGACGCTGTTGCCACACACATACGTCTCGACCAGGGTAAGGTCGGGATTGAACACGACGGGGTCGGCGTCGCGTCACGGCATAATGCTACTGCACTTGCCGTCGATTCCAATCAAAAGCAGGCGACCAGTGCCGGTGTCGCAGCACAAGCTCTTACAGCTCGGTCACCGTAACGCCGTTGTAGACCTCGTCCCAACGATCCATAACCAAGTGGCCAGTCATGGGATCCATGGCGTTGAGCTTGCCGCAGGTATTGGCGGTACGCAGCACCGTCTCATCATCCGCGCCGGCTGCGATGGCGTGCGCGAAGCCGGCAATGGTAGAATCGCCAGAGCCCGTAGCGTTAACGGCGGGGATATCGGGGGTCTTGGCGCGGAACGCGCGGCCGTTATGGAAGCCCACGGAACCGGCGGCACCCATGGACACGACGACCCAGGGGATATCGGAGAAGCGGGCATCAGAGGCGAGCGCGGAGCGAAGCTCGTCCACATCGTCGGTGGTAAAGCTCGTGCCCAGAAGGCCGTTAATTTCGGTCAGGTTAGGCTTAACCAGCTCAGGCTTGACCTCGGACTTGAGCGCAGCCTCAAGCGAAGCACCCGAGGTATCGAGCAGCACCTTGGCGCCGGCGTTCTCGGCAATGCCCGTGATCTTGGCGTAGTAGTCCGCCTCGACGCCGCGGGGCAGCGAACCCGAGATGGTAACGACATCGGCCTTGCTCGCAAGCTCGGCGAACTTGGCGGTAAAGGCATCGAGCTCCTCGGGGACTATCGTCGGGCCGCTCTCGAGCAACTCGGTCTGGTTGCCAGCATGAAGGATATTGAGGCAGATACGAGTCTCGCCCTTAATGGGCACAAAATCATTCTTAATACCGTTGGCATCCATGAGCTCGGCCATGTAGGCGCCCATGTGGCCGCCGAGCAGACCGGTTGCCACAACGTCGTCGCCCAGCTGACCCAGCACACGGGCCACGTTGAGGCCCTTGCCGCCGGCGGTCTTTTCGGGCGTCACACGGTTGACGTCGTCGATAACGAGCTCATCGAGCTGATAGCGCGTATCGACAGACGGGTTCATCGTAACGGTGAGGATCATTTTTAGCTCCTTATCTCGCAGGCTCCTTGTGCCTCGCGATACGAGTCGACAAAACGGAATTATAGAATCTCGATCGTGAACGAGCGCACGATGGTTTCTTTGGGCTTGGCGATCAGGCAGCCGCGCTTATGCTCAAGCACGTCATCCTCATCGGAACAGGTCGAAAGGCCACCCCAGGGCTCAACTGCCACAAAATCACCCTCGAGCTTACTCCACACAATAAGATACGGGAAGCCCTCAAAGCTCAGGCGAACACCCTTGTCCTCGCCCTTCTTGGAAAGCGTGACCTGACGGCTCTCGAGCACGTCAAAGATGGTCTCCGCAAAATCGAAGAGCTCATGCGACAGAGGCAGCGTCTTTCCCACCATGGGATTCTTGGAACGCCTGTCCACATCGATCAATCCAGTCGAGGGAACGGCGGTGCAGAGTTCCGCAGCCTCGTCCTTCTCAAAGCGAAGCTCGTAGTCCGTATAGGCCTCACCCTCGTCGAGTGGGCACCTAAAGCCAGGATGTCCACCGATAAAGAACGGCATGTCCTCGGTGCCCTCATTGGTGACCTCATAGGAAACACGCACGGCAGCGTCCTCAAGCGTATAGCGGGCGACGAGCTTGAACGGATACGGATAATCTCTCAGCAATGCAGCGTTATCCTCGGATGCCAGACACACAGCCAGCTCGTTCGTGCTTTGGCTCAGCAGTTTCCACTCCTGCTTGCGCGCAAACCCGTGACGGGCGAGCTTCACATGATGCCCGGCGAACGTCATGGCGCTGCCGTCGCGCAGACCTCCGCAAATCGGGAAGCAAATCGGCGCCTGGCCGGACCACACGGCAGGATCGCCCTGCCACAAATACTCGCGACCGTCGGCCTCAATCGAGGTAAACGAGCCGCCGGCTGTGGAAACCTTGATAGAGATCGAATCGTTGGAGAGAGCGTATTCCATTGCCCATCCTTTCGAACAACTGCTTTTTTGCTCGCAAGTACCCGTCTCGGCCCTAACCAAAGGACAAACCCGCATGTTCATCGATGCGTCCGGTATCCCAGCCATGCAACGGGGTACCATACAGACATTGACGTCATTACAGCTGAAAGGCCTTCTTATGCGAACCATCATCCTCTACGCCTCGCGTCACCACGGCAATACGAAAAAGCTCGTGGACGCCATCGTTGAGGCGCACCCCGAGATCGATACCCTCGATGTAAAAACGCTCGGAAAAAACGAGTATCCCGACCTGCACGAATATCATCTAATCGGTGCCGCCACGGGCATTTATTACTCCGAGATCGACAAGGACATGGCACGCGTGCTCACCAACGTGCTGCAGCCGCAGGACAAGGTGTTTGGCCTTATGACCTACGGTGGCAAAAACAAGTGGTACGGCAAGGATATCGATGGCATCTGCCGCATGAGACAGGCCATATTTATGGGCGTCTACGGCTGTCCCGGTTTTGACACGTGGGGACCGTTCAAACTTACCGGCGGCGTCCAAAAGGGACACCCAACCGCCGAGGAAATTAAGGGCGCCGTCGATTTCTTCGACAAGATCGAAGACGAGTACGGCGATATCATCGTCGAAGAGTATGCCAAGCGCGAGAAGCGCCTAGCATACGAGAAGGAGCATCCTGCAGGAGGCCTGGTGGCCGGCGTCAAGCGCACAGCAAAGAAGATCGCTAACAAGCTGTAACTGTGAAGGTGCTTTTGAGCGTTTAACCCATACGGCGGGTCCGAGCAGATTCGGGCCCGCCGTCTTTTTCTATCGTTACTCGGTAAAGGCGTTGCCGACGCTCTGGCCGCCAACATACGTCTCGACGAGGGTGAGCTCGTGGTCGAATACGACAAAGTCGGCATCGCGACCCGGCATAATGCTGCCGCACTTATCCTCGATGTGCGCGGAGCGAGCCGGCACCTCGGTTGCCATGCGAATGGCGATATCGGCGCTGGCAATGCCCCAGTCGACAATGTTCTTGACGCCCTGGGCAAGCGTGAGCACCGAGCCGGCAATGCTCTTGCCGTCGGCGAGCCAGCACAGGCTGTCCTTCATGATAACGTCCATACCGCCACTGGTGTAGCTGCCCTCGGGCATGCCGCCGCAGCCCAAGCAGTCGGTGATGAGCACCGTATGCTGCCAGCCCTTAGCCTGCAGCAGTGCCTTGATGGCGGCGGGGTTCACATGCTTGCCGTCGCAGATAATCTCGGCGTAGGTCTCGGGGGTGGTCATAGCAGCGCCCACAACACCGGGCTCGCGGTGATGCAGACCACGCTGGCCGTTATAGGTGTGCGTAAAGCAGCTAGCACCGGCATTGATGGCGGCGACGCACTCGTCATACGTGGCATCAGAGTGACCGATGCTGGTCACGACACCCTTAGCGTTCAGGGCGGCAGCATAGGCAGCGGCACCATCGCGCTCGGCGGCCATGGCGCTCTTAACGATACGTCCGCCGGCAGCCTCCTGCCACTGGTCGAAGACCTCCTCGGAGGGGTCGATCAGGTAAGCGGGGTTCTGTGCGCCCACGTGCTTCATGGTAAAGAAGGGGCCCTCCAGGTAGATGCCCTGAATGCGAGCACCGCAGAAGTCGGGGCCGCGGCCCTCGTCAGCCTGGGCAATAGCGGCGCAGGCGTCCTTGATCTGCTCGACACCATCGGTGAACGTCGTGGGCAGCCAGCTGGTGGTACCGCGACGGGCGAGCTCGGTCGAGCTGATATCGATACCCTCGGGATCGTTGTCAGTAGTTGAGTGGTTGTAGAAGCCATGGATGTGGGTATCGACCATACCCGGTGCGATCCACGATCCCGTGTAGTCCTTAATCTCGCAAGAGGGCTTGTCGGCCTGCCAGGCGCCAAAGACGCCATCCTCGACCATAAGATAGCCGCCCAGCTGCGGACCTGCCGGCAAGAAGAACTTGTCAGCCTTAATTGCGTACGTGCTCATATGCACTCCTTGCTTCTAAAGCAGTTGACTGTGGTGATGCTTATACCCGGTCCTAGTAAAAACAAAAAGCGCCCGCCCGCCGTTATGAGCGGACGGGCGCCCTTACAGGGGGGACGCGATTAAGCGGTGAAGGGGTGAATCGTCACGCCCTTAACCACGCGGTTGACCGTGCCAGTGGGGCTCGGCGTATCGGGCGTGTTACCCACGCGCACGGAGTTGAGCAGGCTGATGGCCTGGGCAAACATCACGAACGGCAGGGCAAGGTAGCCCTCGGGGAGTGCCTCATAGCCCTTAAAGGTGAAGGACTCGCCCTCGTAAACGGTAGCGCCATCCTGCTGAACGGCAACGGTGTGCTGAGCGATCTCGTCGCCACCGATCTCGTTGAGGATGTCGATATCGTACTGACGGGTGTAGGCATCGTTGTTAACGAACACGAACACGAGGGTCTTGTCGTCGACGAAGGACTTGGGTCCGTGACGATAACCCATGGAGGTGTCGTAGGAAGTAGCGACCAGACCGTGAGCGAGCTCGAGGATCTTGAGCTGGCTCTCCTGGGCAAGGCCACCGAAGGAGCCGGAACCCAAGTAGGTCACGCGGTTGAAGTCGCCAGCCAAGTAATCGGCGACCTCGGGCTCACGATCGATGACCTCCTCGCCCATCTTGGCGATGGTCTCGACCCACTCGGCCTTCTGCTCGTCGGAAGCCTCGTCAAAGATGAGGGTAGAGAGCAGGGTCATGCAGGTGTAAGAACCGGTCATGGCGAAGCCCTTGTCGTTGGCGCGCGGGATGAGCAGCGTCAGCGCATTGGGGTCATCAGCGGACTCGACGGCGAGCTTGCCCTCGGGGGCGCAGGTGATGTTGAGGAACTTGACGTTGTGGACGAGCTCCTTGGCAACGGCAACGGCGGCAAGGCTCTCGGGGCTGTTGCCAGAACGGGCAAAGGAAACCACGAGCGTGGGATCCTCGGCGCGCAGGAAGTCGCGCGGGGCGCTCACGATGTCGGTCGTGGCGATGGGCTTAAAGTCGTAAAGATCAGTGTTGCCAGCGTGACGCAGGTACGGGGCGCAGGTATCGCCAACATAGTCGGACGTACCGGCACCGGTAAAGACAACGGACAGACGGCCCTCGCCCATAGCGCGAGCCTCGGCCAGAAAGGCCTCGATGGCCTCCTTGTTCTCGCGATAGATGTTGAGCGTATCACGCCAGAGCTCGGGCTGCTGAGCAATCTCGGCCGTCGTGATCTGGGCGCCGAGCTCGGTGAGCTCCTCGACACTCTTCTCGAACATTTCTAATACCTCTCTCTAGAAGTAATCCTCTGACGTGCAATTATACACTTCAGTTGGTTATCTGGTAGTAACCAGTTAAATGCAAAATATCATCACATGGAAACGATGTGAACACTAGTCGCCACGCTGGTGGTAAACCTTGTATTTAAACTGATCGGCACGAGCAACCGAGAGCGTATACTCCACAACCTCGTTTGACTCGTTATACGTAGTCCTGACCAAATCGAGCACAGGCGAACCCTCGACAATTCCCAAAAGATGGGCATCGGTGGGACGGGCTATGCTCGCATAAAACTCCTCTTCGGCCACGCGTATCTTTTGCTGAAAGTCCTGCTCAATCACATCGTAAAGCGGCTTACGCTCCAGCAGCGGTCGCTTTAGGGACAGAAATTGACGAACCGGTAGATAGCTACGTTCGACCATCATGGGCATGTTGTCGGCAGAACGAAGGCGCTTGAGCTTAAAAATGCGATCACCGATACGTAATCCCATATGCTCGGCCAGATTCTTATCGGCCTCCATCTCGCAAAACTCGAGAATCGTGGTCTCGGGGTCGCGACCCATCGCGCGCATCTGCTCGGTAAAACTGTAGGACTGCATAAGATTGGTTGCCTTTGCCGAACGGTCGGTCACAAAGGTACCGCGACCGTGCTGCCGAACCACCAGTCCCAAACGCTCCAGTTCCTGCAGAGCCAGGCGTACCGTAGTGCGCGAGAGGCCATAGCGTTCCGAAAGTTCGCGCTCGGAAGGAATCATGTCACCGGCGCGATATTCATGGTCAATCTTTTCGGTCAGAATATCGACCAGCTGATCGTACAGCGGTTGCTTACGCGCTCCGATCGCCATCCTATCCTCCCATTTTCTCAAACTCGGCTACTACCTTGGGTGTTTAGCATTATCTGTCTGCCACACCCGAATCATCAAGAAAACAAAAGCCGCGCGCTCTTTCGAGCACGCGGCTTTTAACATACACATGGCTTAAGGGGTCGGGGTGTGAGCCGCGTAGGGACACACCCCTCAAGCTAGAGCCTTACCAGATGCTCGGCCAGAGACCAAGCGGGCCAGCGCCCAGGATGCCCAAGACGAAGAGCAGCAGAATGCCCTTGGTCGGGGTCCAGCTGTGCTTAGCGAACATGTAGTAAAGCAGCAGCGTAAGCATAAGCGGGACGAGCTTCGGGACGATGGTGTTGAGGGTGTCGGCAACGGAGAAGTTGACCGGATCCTCGGTGACGGTGCCGTAGGTAACGGACTGCATGCCGTTGCCCAGATCGGTGACGCCGCACTCGACAGCGTTGCCGTCGGCATCGGAAGCGGTGAGGGCGTTGCCGTCCTCATCGGTCATGGCGATGGTACCGGCCTCAGCGGTCTCGGTATCGATGCCCTCCATACCGGTGAAGTTCTCGGCCTCCTTCTCGGAGACAATCACAGTAGTAGCGGAGAGGCCACGGGTGGTGCCGTTGGGGATCTGGAGGTTGATCTGGGTGCCACCCATGGTGACGACCAGGCAACCGACGACGAAGACGCCCATGATGGAAGCGGCACGCGTGAAGGCCTGCATGTTGGCAGTCAGAGCGTCAATAGCGCTGGTGCCAAGCTTGTAGGACCAGTTCATGAGCCAGAAGCGCAGAGCGAACTGGACGACGTTGAAGATCACCAGGAAGATGATCGGCGCAGCGGCGTTGCCGTTGATGGCCATGTTGGAGGTGATGCCGGCCGTGATAGGCACGAGCGTCAGCCAGAACAGGGCGTCACCGATACCACCGAGCGGGCCCATTGCGGCGACGCGGACGGCGCGGATCGTGGGGATGTCAACCTTGTTCTGCTCGAGCGAAAGCACGATACCCATAACAAAGGTGACGAGGAACGGGTGGGTGTTGAAGAACTCCAGGTTGTGGCTCATGGAAGCCGCGAGGTCGTTCTTGTTGGTGTGGATCTTCTCCAGACCGGGGATGATGGAGTAAAGCCAGCCAGCGGCCTGCATGCGCTCGTAGTTGAACGATGCCTGCAGGAAGCAGGAGCGCCAAGCCATCTTGTTGAGGGTCTTCTGGTCGAGCTGCGGAGCAGGAGTGAGATCCTCGTAGTGCTCCGGGATCACATACTCATTAGATGCCATCTTCGAAGTCACCTCCGTCAGAAACAGCTGCACCCTTCAGCTCGGTTTGCTGCTGGAAGTCCCAGAAAGCGATGCCGAAGCCGATGAGAGCGAGGATGAGCAGGGCAGGGGTTGCCAGAGAATCGTTGGCAACGGTGATGAGCGCGAGGCCAAAGCCCATGAGGAAGAAGCCCCACATATCGCGGTTCATCATAACCTTGAGCAGGACGGCGAAGCCGACGAAGCGCATCATGCCGCCTGCAGCGGACAGACCGGTCTGCAGCCAAGTCGGGATGGCGGAAGCGATGGTCTGACCGATGGTAGCGCCAGCGATGAAGAACAGGGTGACGACGACAGCGAAGATCAGGCCGAGCAGAGCCATGGCGAAGTAGTTCAGACGCTCGATGCCCTTGGTGTCAGCGTTATGAGCCATGTTGTCCGCGGAGGACATGAGGGGCGACATAAGCGTGAAGACCAGGGTAACGCCGAGCTGACCAAGCAGAGCGAACGGAATGGCAAGGCCGACTGCCGCGTTGGGCTCGAGGCCCGTAGCGATAGCGAGAATGGCTGCCATGATGCCGCCGATGACGGCGTTAGGCGGCTGAGCGCCTCCGATCGGCATGTTGCCGATCGTCATGAGCTGATAGGTACCACCCACGAGAAGACCGGTGTTGAGGTCGCCAAGGATAAGACCGATGACGGCGCCGGTGACGATGGGCTGATAGAGAGACTCGAGGAAGTTGAACTGGTCGATTGCCGCGACGAACGTGACGATGAAGACCAGAGCGACCTGGATGATCGAGTATTCCATCTTGCTCCTCCTTTCAAAATGTATGTACGCACTTTGGATATCACGTACAGAACGTCAGGGTTTCAATCCTGACAACGTGGATCACAAGGATTACGAGAAGAGCTTGCTCGTGTCCTCAACAGGCGTGCTCGGAACGCGCCTGATCTCCAACTCCACCCCCAATTCCTGCAGCTCTTTAAACGCAGCGACATCCTCGTCGTTAACTGCGACGGAGGTGGCGACTTGGCGCTTTCCTTCCGACATGTGCATGTTGCCGATGTTTACCTTCTTTATAGGCACACCGCCCTTGACGAGCGTAAGCACGTCTTCCGGTGTTTCGGCCACGATGAAGATCTTCTGGCGCGGGCTCGCCTTGCCAATGACGTCGATGGTCTTCTGCAGGGAGAAGAAACGCGTAGCGACGCCGGCGGGAGCGGCCATCTTCATGAGGTTCTGGCGCATGGTGTTGGTCGACACGTCGTCGTTGGCGACGAGGATGAGGTTGGAGCCCAGGGTGGAGTTCCACTGGGTAGCGACCTGACCATGGACCAGTCGGTTATCGATGCGGGTAAGAAGAATGTTGGGTTCTGCCATGTTGATCAGCTTCCTTTCGTTATTTGCTGACGACAGTTACTTGATCTCCTGAATCGCGTAACGCGAAACATCTACGACGGCACCGGATCGGACTTTGATCTGGACCTTCTCGCCTTCGATACCCTTGACGGTTCCGTAGATACCGCCAGCGAAAAGGACCTCCTGACCCGGCTTGAGCTCGGTGTGCAGCTCTTTGAAGTACTTCTGCTTCTTCTTCATGTTGATTTGCGACCAGATGGTGTAAATCAAGCCCATGATGACAAGCAGGCCCAAAAGAGCGACCGAAGAGCTCAGGACGCTGGCTCCGAAATCGGCCATTAGATGCCGTCCTCGTCGCCGAAGATATCCTCTTCATCGGAGCCGGCAACGGATGCGACCGTCTGGGCGGTGATGCCCGTCTGGCCAACAGTCACGGCCTGCTCGCCAAGCTCGGCGAGCGTGGCGTTACCGCGGAGGAACAGAAGCTCAATAACCATGGGAAGGTTGGTGCCAGTCAGAACCTCGACGTTGTCGACATCCTGGGCAATCATCATCGACTGATTGAACGGAGTACCACCGAGCAGGTCGGTAAAGACGAGCACGCCATCGCACTCCTCGCGCATGGCGGTAATAGCGGCGCGGAGATCCTCACCGTAGGAAGCAGCCTGGTCGCCCTCAAAAGGAACGACGGTAAAAGCGGGCTGGTCGCCGGCAACCATAGCGATAGCACTTGCAAGGCCGGGTGCGAACTGTCCATGACCGGTGAGAATAAAGCCAACCATTCAAATTTCCCTTCCGAAGGTGTGTACGATCTGAGTCCGATGATGTTCGGAAGCCAGCGGGCGCTCGCCCTTAAAGCTTCTTAGAAAGCGTTCTTTGAAGACCAGTGGTCTCTCAACTGGTAGTAACCACGTGACGTGTTGTTGTCACTATATCACCACAGAAGAGGTCGCTTTCGTTGATTCATACAGTAAAACGTTTTTGCACCGTTCACGGTGATAAATCGACCGTTTACCGCTCGTTAACACTTCTACCTGCGGTTTTGAAACCGTTTCGAAATGCGTTGGCAAAAGATCGGATCTTTTTCTGTGTCTAGACAACGTAGGGCGGCTAAATATAGCGTGTAGGAAAAATGCAGGTCATTGTGAAGATTTGTGAATTGGTCTTTTTGACTTAATACCAGTTAGAACCAGTTTAGAAATTATCGGTGAACGGTAGTTTTTGACCGTTCACCGGTTATTTGCAATCGTTTGCAGCCGTTTTCCCATATGAATTAGGGAGACCCGATGAAGCACTTGCGCGGTTGCAGGATATTTCAATACTCGTCCATCCCCCGCGCGCCAAACTCCCACTCCCTGAATGTGCCATAAGCTCTCGCTATTCGTCTTACAAACATTACTTACTCAAATCAGTAATTATTTATTGTTTATCGTTAAGTATGTTATAAGATTTAAGTATCATCCAAGACATCGGTTGGAGGAGTCATGAACCACTGGAACGCATCCAAATCGAATGAAGCCATCAATCGTGAACAAGCAATCGCCAAGCTGAGGAAGCTCACTCACATCTGCAAATTGGCCACAATCTGCACCACCGTGCCGCTCGCTCTGGCACTCCTCGCAGTCATTGCAATCGAACTTCTACTCATATTGCCTAGCCTCTCCCAAGGGTTCTGTCTCCAATCCGTAGAGCTTACGGCTGGCGAAGGGCCATTTCTCGCTCTCGTCGGCGCCAACGAACAGACCCCTCTTATGCTTGTCGCGCACGACGGTCATACTGCCATAGGGAGCGGCATGATGGCATGCCTCGCGCTTGCCATCGCGCTAAGCGCATACAGGTTTTTCTCCGCCATTGAAAAGGCGGGCAGGCCCTTTGACCTCGAATGCATCCGCATACTACGTCAAATAGGACATTTGTTCCTTATCGGCGGCGCCGCCGTGAAACTTTTTGGTGCCATAGTCACAGGGCTGATACTCTCAGGATTTGGCGGTAGCTTTACGGATGCGCTTGGCGGCCAGCATCTCGACCTCTCCATGCTCTTTACAGGCCTGATTATTAGCCTGATTGCCAGCGTCTTCCAGTACGGGTGTATCCTGCAAAAACAAGATGACGAGTTGCTCTAGGGGGAATCCATGATTATTCTGCGGCTCGACCGCATGCTCGCCGAACGCAAGATCTCATCGAAAGAGCTTGCGGAACGCGTGGGCATCTCCCAGGTCAATATGTCGCGCATCAAGACGGGCAAGGTTTCTGCCGTGCGCTTTTCAACTCTTGACGCGATATGCCGAGCACTCGACTGCCAACCGGGCGATGTACTGGAATATATGCCTGACGATGAAGCCGATAACCTTTTTGGACTTAAAGATTAATAGGCATAATCTAACCACCAGTGTCTAAACGCAATATGCCCGCTAGAACGACATCCGTTCTAGCGGGCTTATCAGATTTTTTTGGCTACGCACTCGGTGGCTCGGGCAGCCCTTACGCAAACAGGCCGTAGATGCTGATGTTGGCCTTGGCGTAGAGGCCGTTAGCATACTCGGTCCACTTGGAGCTGGCGCTCGAAGCCTGCGAGGAGTACTGCTGGTAGGCGGTGTAATAGGCGGTCATGGCCTGTTTATAGGTAGCGCTATCGGCAGTAAAGGCATCGTCGGCGAATGCCTTAGCGTAGGTGCCATCGGCGTCCTTCCAGGTGCCCTTTGAGCTATCCCACTCGTCGCCGGCAAGGTTGATGATGTAGTTGGCGTAGTCCTTGCTCGCGGTCTCCTCGTTGCCGTCAGCAGGCTCGGTCGGGGCGGTCGGCATGCTTGCGGAGCTGTCGCCGACCTTCTTCTTGTAGAGCTTCTGCAGCGTCGCGGACTGGCGGACGATCTGCTTGGCCTGGTCCTTGGAGACGCCATACTGCTTGGCCATGGTGTCGTAGTCAGAAGTGCCGATAGAATCCTCGGCGTACTTCTTCATCTCCTTAGAAGAGACGGTAATGCCCTCGTCCTCGGCAGCATCGAGCAGAATCTTGTTGCGCACGTAGGACAGGATGACGTCGGCAGAAGGAGCCGTGTAGTTACCGTCGCCATCCTTGACGGTGTCGAGGCTGTACTGGCTCTCGATAGCCTCGCGCGCGGTGATGTCGCTCTTCTTGCCGTTGTAGCTATAGCTTGCCACGGTCGAATCGAGCTGGTCCTCGGTCAGGGTCGACGAACCGACGCCCTTGCCGCCAAAGCCGCCATTGCCAATAAAGAAGCCGACCACAGCAGCGATCACGACTGCAACCACGAAGGGGGCGATCATCGTCTTCTTGTGCTTGGATGCATGGTCGTCTTCCTCGGAACCCAGAATATCGTCATCCTTGTCCTGGGCCTCGGGCATCAGATTCTCGTCAGCGGCATCTGCGGCGATCTGAGCCTCCAGACGGGCGTCCTCCTCCTCGGCCGTCGTACCGGCGGCAATGTGCTCGGCAGACGTACCGGCGACCAGATCGATCTTCTCATCCTCGTCACCATTGGGGCCTTCGCCGCGCTCGATGATCTGGATGCCGTCGATCTCGTCCTTCTCGTCCTTCTTTTGAATCAAACCCATATCGGTTACTCCTTGTTAGGAAGCATAGTCCCCAATAGAATACGCCCGACGGAGCGCCGGGCGTATTGATTCTTAGGTTATACGCAAACACTTAAGTACTATTTAGGCGTTTGCAGCCTGCATGCCTTAGACCAGGTGCGCGATAACGGCATCGGCAAAGGCCTGCGTACCCACGGCACCCTCAACGGAACCGGTCTGGGCACGACGCACGTCACCGGTAACCTGCTCGCCCTCGTCGAGCGTGGCAGAAACGGCGGCGCGAATGCGATTAGCGGCGTCGTTCTCGCCCAAGTGATCAAGCATCATGGCAGCAGAGAGAATTTCTGCCGTGGGGTTAGCGATATCCTGGCCGGCGATATCGGGCGCGGAGCCGTGCGTTGCCTCAAAGATGGCGCAGTCGGCACCGATATTGGAGCCCGGAGCCATACCCAGGCCGCCCACCAGGCCGGCGCACAGGTCGCTCACGATGTCGCCGTACAGGTTGGGCAGCACCAGGACATCAAAGTCGTTGGGGTTCTGGACCAGGCCCATGCAGGTGGCGTCGACGATCTTGTCGTTGAACTCGATGTCGGGATAGTTGGCGGCCACCTCGCGCGCAACGCGCAGGAACAGGCCGTCGGTCGCCTTCATGATGTTGGCCTTGTGCACGGCCGTCACCTTTTTGCGGCCGCAGCGGCGGGCGTACTCAAAGGCGTATTCCACAATGCGGCGGCTCTTGGCGATGGAGATGGGCTTGATCGAGATGGCGGAATCAGCGGCGAAGGTCTTCTGACCCGAGCGCTCGACGAGCTGCGAGAGCTCCTCGACCTCGGCAGCGCCCTCATCGAACTCGATACCGGCGTAAAGGTCCTCGGTGTTCTCGCGCACGATGACCAGATCGACGTCGCGGAAGCGCGAGCCGTCGCCCGGCTGCGACAAGCAGGGGCGCACGCAGGCGTACAGGTCGAAGTGCTTGCGCAGGGCGACGTTAACGCTGCGGAAGCCCGTGCCGACCGGTGTGGTGATGGGGCCCTTGATGGCAACTTTGGTCTCGGCGACCGCATCGAGGACGTGCTGGGGCAGCGGCGTACCGAACTCGTCCATGACGCCGGCGCCGGCCTCCTGGACGTTCCAGTTGATCTGGACACCGGTGGCCTCGACCACGCGGCGCATGGCCTGCGTAATCTCGGGACCGATACCGTCACCGGGAATCAGGACTACATCGTGCGCCATAATCTGTTACTCCTCGTCTTCGGCGTCGTCAGATTTTTTAACGCTAGCACGCTTCTTCTTTTTGGAGAGTTCCAGGCCAAAACGTTTAACAAGCATTTCGCAAATCTCGCTCGAACGGGCCTTGAGATAGCTGCCCTTGCCGTTCTCGGCATCGAACTTAAGGCGCAGTGCGAGCTTCTCGGCGACCTCGGCGTCGATCTCGCCCTGACCAAACTCGTACAGGCAACCGAGCATGTCGCGATACTCAAGGTCGCCGTGGTAGCACTGGATGGCCTCGTCCAGGATGGGCCAAGCCTCGCGCGAACGCTCGACGCTCGTGGCGCCCCATACGCACAGCAGGCGGAAGGCGGCATAGCGCAACGTGGAGGAAATCTCGTCGAACAGCGCGGTCTCGGCACCCTCAAAGGCATCGCCCAGCTGCTCGGGGCAGGTGGTGGCGAGCGCCGTCAGGGCATCGAGAGCCTCCCAGCGGGTCTGAGCCTCGGGGCGGTCGAGTGCCTCGATCAGCGCGGGCACGCAGGGCACGACGCGCTGCGGATCGCGCTCGGCAAGCAGGTGCAGCACGCGGGCGGCAAACTGGCGGATGCGGCGCGTGGGGCATCCGAGCTCCTGGACCAGGCGGTCGACAGCGTTCTCGTTCTCCTCTGCCAGCTGAAGCTGTGCCAGCTCCTCGTCGGTGAGCTGTTCGTCTTTGTTTTCTGCCATAGTTACCTCTTCTTACTATTTCTTAGCGTGCTTGCCAGCACCCTTGCTGTCATCGGTGACCGAGATGAGCTGTCGGTCGGCCGCACCATTGCGACGCGCACGGCGGCGCTCCTCGGCGTCACCCGCGTCGGCGGCGGCGCGATGGGCCTTGTTGACATTAAAGACCTCGTCGTGCTTGCGCCACGGACCGACGGACTCGCCAAAGCTCATCTTAAGACCGGCGATAAAACCGCCGAGCCAGCCGATCGGCGCAAACTGCACCAGCGGGAACAGCGAGAACACCCAGGTCAGCAGGACGACTGCCGCCGCTCCTGCAAAGTTGGCAATCCAGTAGTCGCGCTTGGTGATGACGCGCTTTTCGCAGGCCCACTGGCCGCACAAAAAGCCAATGTAGATCGCAAAGAGAAAGAGCACCAGCGCGAGCACCACGAACGTCCAGCTCATGGGCGCTACTCCTCGTGATGGTGGCCGCAGCAGCACTCGTGGCCGTCGTCATGGCCGTGGCCGCCACAGCACTCGTGGTCCTCGCCGTGGTGGTGGCCACAACCGCACTCATGCTCGTCGCCGTGCTCGCCGCAACCGCAGCCCTCCTCGTGAGCACCATGCTCCTCGGGACGATACTGCGACCAGTCCAGTCCGGCGGCGATGGCGTCGGCCTCCTCCTTGTAGAGTACCGTGATGGCCTGGGTGCCCAGCTTGGCGCCGCCGATGGCGTCGAGCATATCGTAGAGCGTAAAGGCCACGTCGGCGCCGGGCAGCGCAAGCTCGCGATCGTCGGCATAGGCGAGCGCCAAACGCAGGTCCTTAATGAAGTGCTCGACCATAAAGCCGGGCTTGTAGTCGCCGTCGAGCGCCTTGGGCGCCAGGCTCTCCATGGCGCCGGACTTGCCGGTGCCGCCCAGGATCATCTGACGGGTCTTCTCAAGATCAAGGCCGCTCAGCTCGGCAAACGCCAGCGCATCGGCCATGCCGACCATGCAGGCGCCCAGCGACACCTGGTTGGCGAGCTTGGCAGCCTGACCCTTGCCGGCGCCATCGAAGCAGCAGATAGTTGCCGCAAAGGTGGAAAGGATGTCGCGGACCGGGGCGATGTCGTTCTCGGTGGCGCCCACGATGGCCGTGAGCGTGCCGGCGATAGCACCGGACTCGCCGCCGGTGACGGGGCAGTCAAACGCCATGCGGCCGGAAACCTGGGCGGCCTCGGCAATATCGCGCGCGAGCTCGGGCGAGCTCGTGGTGAGGTCGATCAGGACCGCGCCGGGCTTGGTGCACGCGAACAGGCCGTCGCCCGCCAGGTAGAGCTCCTCGACCTCGGAGGGATAACCCACCATGGTAAAGACGACGTCGGCGTTCGCCACGGCATCTGCCGGCGTATCGGCCCAGACGGCGCCGCGCTCGATAAGCGCCGCGGCCTTGGACTTGGTGCGGTTGTAGACCGTGACGGGGTAGCCGGCGTCCAGAATGTGGCCGGCGATGGGGGCACCCATGATTCCGGTGCCGATAAATGCGACAGAGAGCTTGTTTGCCATGAAACCTTTCCTTTTGGGTTGGGTGTTATTACCAGGTTGAATACTCGGTGCCAGCGTTTGGGCTGTGAGTTGAGGGCGATTACGGCCGCAGCGCCTGTCTACTGGCCGCGCACACGGCGGGCGATGCGGTCGGAAAGCGACGCCTTGTCGGCGCGGTTCTTGCCCCAAAACGCGCAGGCCACCATGCCAGGACCCACGTGCGAGCCGATGGTGGGGCCCACGGAGCTGCGGATAATCGTGACGTCGGCGCAGCCCTCCTCCTTGCGGATGGCGGCCTCGAGCCAGTCACCGTCCTTCTCGGCATCGGCCGTCATAATGGCGATGGGCATGGTGCGGTCGGGCACGTAGTTCTCGCGAAACGACTTGAGGATGGACTTGAGCGCCTTCTTGCGACCGCGGTTGACGCCGATCAGCGACAGCGAGCCGGCCAGGTCGTAAGACAGCTCGGGTTTGACATCGAGCTTTGCCGTGAGCTGTGCCGCTGCGGGCGGAATGCGACCGCCGGCAGCCAGCGCATCGAAGCTCTCGAGCGTAAAGTAGCCGTGGACATAGGTCTTGGCCTCGTTTGCCCAGTCGACCAGCTGCTTGGCGGTAAGTCCCGCCGAGCGTTGACGGACGGCCTCGAGCGCCAAGAGCTCGCCGGTCGCGCAGGGCAGAGCGTTGTCGACCACGTAGAGCTCAAAATCGGGATACTCGGCGCGCACGGCATCTGCCGCCTGGCACGCGGAGTTGTAGCTCGACGACAGCGCCGAGGTAAAGCACAGGTAGACCGTGGGCGTACCCTCTTTGGCGCACTCGGTAAAGAACTCGATATAGCGACCGAGTGACACGGCGGAGGTAGACACGCGAGCGCCGGCGCGCATGCGGTCGTAGAACTCCTTGGGGCTCATGCTCGACCAGATATCGTCCGTGCGCTCCTCGCCATCGATGATAAAGGGGAAGCCCAAGATATCGACATCGAGGTTCGCAGCGACCTCGGGGCTAAAGTCGCAGCAGGTATCGACGACGATGCGGCAGCGGTCAGAATGGCCGGTAGATGCAGCCTTGTCCATCAAAGCGACTCCTTACGTAAAAAAGGCGGCCATCCGCATGGGATGACCGCCGGCCGTTAACTCATGCAAGTTAACGTATTTTACTCGTCAAGTGTTTCGATGCGGGGCTTGATGATGCCATATCCACCATTCTTACGGTGATACACCACATTGATGAGGCCAGTCGTCGCGTTCTCGAACACGTAGAAGTCGTGGCCCAGCAGATCGGTCTGTACCAGCGCCTGCTCCTCAGTCATCGGGGTGACATCGATGACCTTCTCGCGGACGAGCAGATCGTCCTCCTCCTCGGGCAGCAGCAGGTCGGCCAAATCCTCGACGCGCTCGACCGGTGCGACATCCGCTGCGCTGGCACCGCCCTGGCGGTTGTCCACGACCTTGGTCTTAAACTTGCGCAGCTGGCGGGTGACCTTATCGGCGGAGAGGTCGATGGCGGCGTACATATCTGCGCCATGCTCGGCAACGCGAATCACCGAACCGCGGGCACGAACCGTAACCTCGACGATTGCCGGGTTGGGGTTCGAGGGGTTCTTCTCATAGCGAAGCACAACGTCGACCGTCATGGGCTCGATATCGAAAACCTTGAGCGCCTCGCCGATCTTCTCATCCACATGCGCACGCAGAGCATCGGTTACCGTCGTCTTGCGTCCAGAAACCTTGATATCCATACGTGGCTCCAATCTGCCTCGGGGACTTACTGTACTGGCTATGTACCCACTGCCGTGCATTTAATCACCCGAATTCCCAAAGACCCGAATAACGATTGCTTGATACCGCATACCGAAGTCTCGCACTTTTCCGTGGCAAAGTGCGCTATAGGAAAGCGTCGGCTGAGTTGGTTTTTCTCCTGGAAATTGCCCTTGACCTGCTGGTTTTACGGAAACAAAAAAGCCGGGCTTCCCTATTGGGGAAGCCCGGCGGTGCATGTTGAAACCGTGAAGAGGTGTCCTTTCCATCGTATAGGAGACACCACCCCTAGCAATAACTAGCTATTAAGTTTGTTAATGTCGTCGTCGGTGATGGCGCCTTCCTGACTGGACGATTTGTCCTCGGAGGATGCGGTCTCATTGTTGGAATTGGAGGACTCGCTGCCGGAGGACATGGTCTCACTGGACTCAGAATCGCCCAGCTGCACGTTAGCGCCCGAAACCGTCTTAGTGGTGAGGTCGTAGGGCATCGTGCCGTACCAGACGCAGTGGACCGCCTCGAGCGTGCCGTCGGCCGCAATACCGTCGAGGGCATCGCTCACGGCACGGCACAGTTCGTCATTGGACGAGAGGCCGACAACACTAAGCGTCGAGGGCGCCTCGAGCGAACCGACATAGGAGACCTCGCTCATCAGGCGTGCAAGGTAGCCGCCGGCCGTAGAGTCGCAGATCACATAGTCGACCTCGCCGGACTCGAGCGCCTCAAAGCACTCGTTGATGTTGGAATAGGTCTTTTGGTTGGCGGTGATGCTCTGCTTAGCAAGCGCCTCCTGCGAGGCCGAGGACATCTGAACGCCCAGGGTGGACGTGTTAAGGGTATCGGTGGAAACGCTGAGCGACCCACCATCGCTAGTTTTACCGAACACAGAAGCGGCATCGTACAGGCAGGCGCCGAGCGAGCTAATGTCCCCGTCCGTGGAGTTGATCTCGCCGATAAAGATATCGGCCTTTTTGTCGCCGAGTGCGGAACCTGCCGAGGACGCATCGACAAAGGCGACCTTAAGGCCCATGCGGCTTGCGAGGGCGCGGGCAGCGTCGACTGCATACCCCGTAAGCTCGCCGTCGGCGCCCTGCATTGCCTGTGGCGCATCGGAAGTATCGAGGGCGACCGTCAGGGTTCCGGGAGTGACCAGGGCATCATCCGACACCGCCGGCGTGACGGTCTCGTACTCGATCTGGTCGATCGTGGGAGTCGTGAACGTAGACAGCGGGTTGAACGCGCATCCGCTCAGGCCCAAAACGGCAATGACCGCTGCAGTCCCAGCACCTAACCGAGCCGCGTGCATCAAGCTGCCCCTCACCATGTCCACTACCCTGCCTTCTGTGTCGTATACGATCCGTGCGTTGCGCGGAATATCAGGTTGTTCCCACCAGCTGACCTGGTATTTGACCCCACACTTGCGCACCGGGGTGTTTGCTCGGGAGGCCGCAGCCACCTTCACGACTGACCCGCTCGCCCGCGAGGCGGTATTGCCCCAAAGAAAGTAGAACGGACGGTGCGGCTTACATCTAGGACGCGCCATGATCGCGCCGCGCGCACGCGGTCGCTTACGTGGATCCCTTTGACCGCGTCTGTCTTGGACTAGGACGGGCATTTCGCCCGTCCGCAACCACAGCCTGGTAGGAACGAAGCGCATTATAGCTAAGTTCAAGCTAAAGTTTAAGGTTAGGGGCGTCATTCGCATCGCGAGTACAGATTTCGCAGGTCGGAGTGGGCTATTCGTGCCCCTATGAAGCCCGAAGCTCCCCTGTGGGGAGCTCCGGGGCACCCTTCTTAGGGTGCCGTGACCAAAAAATGGCAAATATGAGTACTGTCACCGATTTAGTAACAGGCAGTTTTGGCCTCTCGGACAGATTTCGCGCTCAGTGTCGCCAACCTGATGCTTAGTTATTCTACATTTGTTTATTATCTTCTTACTTTACGCCGCCTCCGAGTCCTAAATTCTTTGATTTTGCTGTTACTGATTTAGTGACAGTACTCATATTTGCCATATTTTGGCCAGGGCATATGATTAACCCCCTGTTTTCGTCGCGAATTAGACCGGCTTAAGCCCAAAACACACCCGCAGCGTGTTAAGCAACGCCTCTTGCTTCTTTCTGCGGGCATCGACACGATTCCGGTACCGCTTTCGCATACGCTGGTGGATGCGCCATGCGAGCGCTTCCATCGCTTCCATGTCGCAAAGCATTTCGTTGTTGACCGTTGCGACCTCGATTCCCATAGTAATCAAGCCCGTGTTGCGTTTTTCATCATGGGTACGTCCCCTCCGGGAGGAATGGCCCAGCTCACCGTTGTATTCCAGGTCAAACCGGGCTGCCTCCTGATATGCATCGCAAACTGCATGGGGCATCCCCGAGATTGCCTGCGCGCGATCATCGAACTCGATCTTGTAGTCGGTCTTAAAGGGACCGCAAGCAAATCCTCCATAGGAAAACGGAAGCGAAAACAGGGCGAGCATGATGCACTCCATGGGCGAGCGCAGGTTTTCTGACAAGTAGGGACACAGACGCTGCAATTGTTTGGCCGCGTTTCCCTTGCATACCGCGAGGTAATCTGCCAAGCGATCGAGCGTCAGCACTGGCTCGACTTCAAAGTAGCCCACGTCTGTCGGTTGGTCCTTGTCCTTTGCAAGTTTGTTCGCAACGGGCGAGGTGTAGGGAGGCAGATACTTCCCGCGGTCGCTCAGTGAAATCTTAGAGCACAGTTCCTGGGTTAGGGCAAACGCCTGGATGCAGCCAACCTCGCGTGCAACGGCAACACAAAGGGCCTCGGGAGATAGGCTGTACACCCCCGGTTCCACCTCTAGAATCGAGCCGGCAGGCAACTCGGAGCATACGGACCAACTCACGCCAAGAATGCGGCGGCGCTGCGCTGCAGACCCTACCAGCAAACACAAATCCTCTTGCACCTCGCCGCTTGCGGCCCCAATCCGCACCAAGTCGGGAAGATAGATGTCCTCGGTCGAGGGCGACGACGTGCGCAGCACACGGCGCTCCTCATCGGGATCAAGGTCCTTCCAGCTGATATAGCCCATCTGCCGGCGCTCGGCGCGCATCATGCGCAGCGCCGAGGCGCCTGTTAGGATTACGGAAGCCGCTAGCTGTTCGCCTGTCGGCTCGTTGCGCCGCTCAATCTTTACTGCCACAAAACCACCCCTACCAAACACGTGCGATAGCAAGGCCATCGACTGCCGCAGCGCCGGCGCGCTTGAGTTCCGCCGAAGCCGCGGCCATCGTCGCGCCCGTAGTGATAACGTCATCGATAAGCAGCAGGCGGCGGCCGTGCACGTCCTCAACCGTCTCGTACATGCCTTGGGCACGCTCGCGGCGCTCCTCACGACCGAGTTTGCGCTGGTCGCCATGGCCGTACTTGACGAGGGCATCGAGCAGAGGGACACCCGACAGCTCGCAAAATGGGCGCGCAATGGCCTCCATATGATCGAAACCGCGCCGCCGAAACGCTGCCGCCGTCGCAGGCACAAACACCACCGCATCCGCACCGGACAGCACGCCTCCTAAGCGTTCGGGCGCTACGACCTGGGCATGCAGGGCGGTGTCGTAGAGCAACTCCGCCAGATACGGAGCCAGACGTCGCTCGCCCGCGTCCTTGTAAGCTTTAATGATGCGCGGCAGCGGATGCGCATAGACGGCGCACACCAGGCAGCGGTCGAGCGCCTCCGACATTGCCGAGGACGTGCCCTCGACCGAACACTCAGTGCACAGCAAATCCCCAAACGGGGCACCGCATCGGGTGCAGCTATGACATGGGTCGATGAGCGTGAGCGCAGCCAGGCAGTCTTGGCAAATAAGCGTACCGGCGCGCTCGCAGCCGGCACATCGTGTTGGCGACAATGCCTCAAGCGCCTCGCGTGCCGCCCGCTCGGCAAACGGTCGCAATTCGTCCGCAAACGGTAGGGCGCCGGCACCCTGCAGACGGCTCAATATGTTCAGATGGCTCTTCAAGACACAACCCTCCCTACGTTCGGTCGCAGGGAGGGTTGTTGATTCAGCGCTATGATACCCCGATGCGCTCGGGGCAAGGCGGGCTAAATCCGCTCGCAGGCGTTATTCGCCGGCGGGCGGTTGTGGTGCAGACGAAGACGGGGTCGAGCCCTCGCCACCATCCTGGCGCGGCTTGCGGGAACGGCGACGGCGACGGCGCTTCTGGCCCTGATCGGCCGAACCCTCGCTACCGCGATCCTCGCGCAGCTCGCGATCGTCGCGAGCGGCGCCACGCGAAGCCTTGGCGGCAGTCCCTCCGCCATCTCCGGGACGACGGCGCGTGACCTTGACCTCGCCATCCGAGACCTGATCGGCCACGGAGGGCACTGAGGGCTTCTGCTGCGCGCCCGAGGAATGGCGACGGCGCGGACGCGGCGCGCGCTCGTCATCGTTGCGTTGCTTGCCACCCTTGTCGGCAGGCGTATCGGAACCCGAACCACCCTTGGGGGCGGCACCAGCCTCGCGAGCAGCTGCGGCGCGGAAGGCGTCCTCGCGCTCCTCACTCGACAAATGGCGGCGACGACGACGTGTGGGGTTCATGCCACCGCCGCGATTCTGCTGCTGGGGCTGCTGAGCCTCGCGCTCGCGAGAGGCGTTCTTGCCCGCGGCCACGGCCTCGGTAACATCGCCCGAGCCCGCGCGCTTGCGACGACGACGGCCACCGGCGGCCTCCTCGACTTCGGGCACCTCGGCCTTGCCGCGCCCCCTTCCGCGGCCACGACCCTCGCCCTGGCCTTGACCGGCGCGAGCATCGGATTCAGCATCGCGACGACGGCGCTTGGGCATCGACGTACCGGCCAGACGGTCGGCACTCGACAGACCATCACCCACGTCGACGCCGTTCTCACGGTCGAGCTCCATGAGCGCCAGGCGCATCTCAGGCGACTCGATGCGCTCGAGCACGTCGCGCGTCACGCAGTCGGGGCGACAGTTGCAGCCCTGCTCGGCGGCCTTCTTTTTGCAGCCCTCCGAGCACGTCATGTCGGCCAGATTGACCTTGAAGACCTTGCCGTTCTCCAGACGCAGCACAAGCTGCTCGCGCGGCGTGTCATATTCCTGGATGCGCGCCTTGCCGAGCGGCGTGTCGATAAGCGTCTTCTTTTTGGGCGCGCGGCTCTTAAAGTCCTTGTACGCCTCGAACTCATAGCGCAGGCAGCACATCAGGCGGCCGCAAACACCGCTGATCTTGGACGAGTTGAGCGGCAGGTCCTGCTCTTTTGCCATGCGAATCGAGACGGGCTCAAACTGTCCGCCAAAACGCGTGCAGCAGAGTTCCTGTCCGCACTGGGCATAGCCGCCCACCAGGCGGGTCTCGTCGCGCACGCCGATTTGGCGCATGTCGACGCGAATGTGCAGCGTCGAGGACAGGTCCTTGACGAGCTGGCGAAAATCGACGCGCTCCTCGGCCGCAAAGTAGAACACGGCCTTCTCGCCGCCAAACAGGTACTCGACGCCGACCGGCTTCATCTCGAGGTCGAGTTCCTTGACCAGACGGCGGAAATCGACCATGGCCTCGTCGCCTTGGATGGCCAGGTCATCGGCAAGCTGCAGGTCGATGTCGCTCGCCACGCGCAGCACGGGCTTGAGCGGCTGGCCGATCTCATCTTGCGGCACCTCGAAGGGATCGGCCGTGACCAGGCCGATCTCGGTTCCGCGCTCGGTGGAGCAAATGGCGTAATCGGCCTCGAGGATATCCAGGTCCTGCGGATCGAACCACAGGTCGCGCGAGGCGTAGGTAAACTTAACGGGTACGACTAACGGCATTTCAGTGCCTTCCTGATATCGAACAGCATGACCTCGATGGCCAGCTGGGGAGTAACGTTTCTGGCGATGTTGCGCTCGGCGGTTGCGACTGCCTCGAGCGCCCGCGTGGCACCCGCAACATTGGTCGCGGCGGCAAGCCGACCGATCGTGTCGCGCACGTCTTCGTTCACCACGTCGGCCGCCTCGTCCTGAAGCGTCAGCAGCACGTCGCGCATGAGCGTCCGCGCGCTCGCCAGCGCTTCCATGATACCCGAACGCTCGCGCGCGTTGAGTTCGCGCTTGTTGCGGTCCTCAAGCTGCTTCAATGCTCCACGCGACAGGTAATCGGCATTTTGCTCGAGCACCTTTTCCTGCGTGGACTTGACCTCGGCGAGCGGCGCCTTAACGGCGACGATGAGCGACTTGGCGAGGCTGAGCACATCAGCCTCGTCGGCGGCGATAAGCGAATCGATGGCGCGAACCATCTGGCGGCGAGCGTCCTGGCGCTCGGCGCTCTTAAGGAACTCGATGCCGCGCGTGGGGCTCCCCGCCACGGCGACCGCCATGCGACAACGCGCGAGGTCCTGGCCGGTGGCGCGGCTCACGGCCTGCGCGGCCACGGCGGGCGACACCAGCCGAAACGGCACGCACTGACAGCGGCTCACGATGGTGGGCAGCATCACGTCTGCGGAGGTGCCCAGCAGGATGAACATGACGCCCTCGGGCGGCTCCTCGAGCGTTTTGAGCAGTGCGTTGGCGGTATTAGCGCGCAGTTGCTCGGCACGGTCGATGATGTAGACCTTGGCCTTGGCACGGATAGGCGCCAGCGGCACGTCATCGAGCAGCTCGCGGGTCTGGGCAATGAGGTAGCCCGTGGCACTCTCGGGCGTGTAATAGTGCACGTCGGGATGCGTATGCCGAGCAACGCGCACGCAGCTGTCGCATGCGCCGCAGCCATCCTGCTCGCACAGGAAGGCCTGGGCGAGCGCCCATGCAGCGTCGAGCTTGCCGGCGCCGGGAGCACCCAAAAACAGGTAAGCGTGCGATGCGCGGCCGCCGGCGACGGCATTGGTCAAAAAGTCGCGCACGCGCTCTTGGGTGTCGAGCTTGGCCAACAGGCTTGTCTGAGCGGGGGCCATGTTACTCGGCCTCCTGGGCAAGCGCGGCGGCAACGGCGTCTTGGGAGATATCGAGACCGTGCGCGCGGACCTGCTCGACCGTCTTCGCAAAGACTTCCTCGATGGGCGCGGTGGCGTCGATGAGCTTTACGCGGGCGGGTTCCTCGGCGGCAATGCTGCAAAATCCCTGGTAAACGCGCTCTTGGAACGCCATGCCCTTTGCCTCCATGCGATCTGCCGCGCCACGGGCGGCCATACGCAGCGCCGCCTGCTCGGGTGTGATGTGGTAGACGAGCGTGAGCGCCGGATGCGTTCCCGCGACGGCCAGGTCATTGGCATCGCGTACCATCTGGCGATCGAGACCGTCGGCAAACGCTTGGTAGCAGGTCGTGGAATCGTAGAAGCGGTCGCACAGGACCACTTTACCGGCCGCGAGAGCGGGGGCTATGACCTCGTGCACCAGCTGGGCACGCGCAGCCTCGTAGAGCAACAGCTCGCAGGTATCGCCCATCGCCGTGTTGACGGGGTCGAGCAGCAGGGCGCGAATCTTTTCGCTGATGGCGGTACCGCCCGGCTCGCGCAGACTCACCACCTGGTAGCCGGCAAGATCGAGCGCACGGGCAAGCAGGCGCGCCTGCGTAGACTTGCCGGCGCCGTCGACGCCCTCGAGCGTGATGAAGCTATGTTGAGCGGGCTCAAAAGCCATGGGCGCAGCCCCTTCCTACATGGCGCGTAAATGCAGATATATCAACCAAGTCATGATACCCCAGGGGCAGGCGCGCCCCAACCACCAGGCGGCAGTTAGGGACGTTCCCAAACTGCCGGCCGAAAAGGAACGTCCCTAACTGTCATGATGGGGAATTTTGGACGATGGGTATAATCGTCGTATTGCATTGAAATGTGGCGAAAGGAGTGGCAATGTCTCGGTACTGCGCCTCGTGCGGCAAGCTTCTTGCAGATAATGCCAAGTTCTGCACCTCGTGCGGTGCACCCGTTGAGCAAACAACCGCGAGCGATAGCCAGCCCGCTTTTGAGCAGACCGGCTCCCTTGATATGCCGCAAGCCAAGGCGGACGACCCCCTCGCCTATCGCCCCGACCCCGCCGCAAGCCCCGCGGCCGTCGAGACCACGCAGCGCGTACCCGTCGCGAGCGGCTCGCCCCAACAGCAGCCGGCTCCCTCATACGCGCCCGCTTCGCCACAGACCCCCGCGCCCAAAAAGAGCGGCACCGGGCCGCTTATCGCCGTTATCGTTGTGCTGGTGGCGATCATCATCGCTCTGGTCATCTTCTTTGCAATCAGACCGTTCGACAACGCCGCCACGCAGACGACTGCCGAGGTAGCTAAGCTGCACCATGACGTCGACGACGATGACCTAAAGCCCCTCGGCGATCCCAACAGCCTGTACGACGATGATGACGATGACGACGAGGATGGCGGCGAAGCAACGCTCTCCGAGCAGAACCTCTACCGCCGACTGAGCGAATACTACGACCTGCTCGAAGACCTCGACAGCCAGGTCCGCGCCTGCGCGCAGGCCTTCAATGGCAGCTATCTGGAAGAAGATCGCACCACCCGTCAAAATCTCGCCGACGTCGCCGAGCGCACGGAGGACACCATCGAGCAGTATTACGACATCGTCGAGGATCTGGACGTCCCGACGAGCTCCAGGAACTACAGCTCCTGGAAGGACATCGTTGCCCTGTACGACGACCTGGATCACCGCATCGACGCAATCTGTGATGCCTGGGAGATCAGCCTGAAATACGCCAAGCCTGCGGACCATAAGAATGAGATCGTGGCGCCGCTGTCACACGACAACGTGGCGGGCACCAATGACAATAAGTACCGCCTAGACTTTGAGGAGCGCTATCCCGGCGCCAAACCCGTCGAAGTGAACTAGCGCTTTGTCGTTCCCGAGCCAGCAGTTAGGGACGTTCCTAAACTGCCGGCAGAAAAGGAACGTCCCTGACTGCCGGTCAAAAAACGAGCGAGGATCGCAGGGTCCTCGCTCGTTTTTTAGGGCGATGTTTCGACTGCGCCGCTACTTGTCGGTAGCCGCTTTCTTGGCAGTCGACTTCTTCGCCGTCGACTTCTTGGCGGTTGTCTTTTTGGCCGTCGTCTTTTTGGCCGCCGTTGTCTTCTTCGCCGTGCTCGCCTTGGTTGTGGTTTTGCGGCCGCGGGCGGGCTTCTTCTCCTTGGTCGGGCAGTCCATGTTCACGCAGATGCGCCACGGACCGCGCGCCGTGTTGACCACCACGATGGGGGCGCCGCACTCGGGGCAGGTCTCACCCGTCGCCTCGAGCTTACCGCGCGCCGGCAGAGGATAGCTCACGCCGCAGTCATCGTAGTTGGTGCAGCGGATAAAGCGCTTGCCGCTCTTCTCGCTCTTGTGCGCGATCAGGTCGCCATGGCGTCCGGCCTCGGCGCACACCTTGCACTCGCCCACCTTAAGGTCAGGCTCGTAGTTGGTGGGGCACGTGGGGTTCACGCAAATCTCGAAGGCCTTCTGGCGGAACGGCTGGCACTTAATGCGCGGCGCGCCGCATTCGGGGCACACGGCGGCCTCGCCCTCGAGCGGGCTCACCTTGACACCGCTCGGCACCGGATAGGTCACGTCGCAGTCGGGCCAGCCCATGCAGCCGATAAAGCTGCCGCGGGTCTTGGCGCTCGTCTTCATAACCAGGTCCTTGCCGCACTTGGGGCAGGCGCCCACGCGCGCATCGGCCGTGACGGCGTCGCTGATGGCGTCGCCCAGCTCCTGCGTATGTTTGAGCAGCTCGTCGAGCACGCCGGCCAGCAGCGCGCGCGAGTGCGTCACGACATGCTCTTCGGTGTCCTCGCCACGCTCCACGCGAGTCATATCGCCGTCGAGCTCGCTGGTCATATCGGGGCTCGTGATGCGCGGGGCAAACTGCGACAGCGCGTCGATGATGGCGATGCCCAGCTGGCTCGGCTCCACGGGATCGTTTTTGAGGTAGCGCACGGCATACAGGCGCTCGATGATGCTCGCACGCGTGGACTTGGTGCCCAGGCCGCGCTTTTCCATCTCCTGCACGAGCTTGCCCTGGCTGTAGCGAGCGGGCGGCTCGGTCTGCTTGGCCTCGAGCTTAATGTCGAACACGTCGACCGTATCGCCCTGCTCAAGCGGCGGCATCTGCTCATCGCGCTTAAGGCCGTACGGATAGGCCTCGCGGAAACCCGGGGTCACGAGCACGTCGCCCGAAGCCACGAACGGCTCACCGTTCACGTCGAGCTCGAGCTTAGTGTTCTCGATGGTTGCGGGGCCCATAAGCGTCGCTAGGAAGCGGCGGGCGATGAGGTCGTAGAGCTTGCGCTGGCCGCCATCGAGTGTGGACGGATCGCCCTCGCCCGTGGGATAGATAGGCGGGTGGTCGGTGGTCTCGACCTTGCCGCGCGTGGGCTTCATGGGGCCGGCGAGCACCTTTTTGCACACGGGCGCCAACGCCGGGTTGATCTTTGCCAGGTCGCTTACCACGGCGCCCAGATCGAGCGTCGCGGGGTACACGGTGTTGTCGACACGCGGATAGCTGATGAGACCCGCCATGTAGAGGGACTCGGCGATGCGCATGGTGCGTGCGGGCGATATGCCCTCGGCCGCAGCGGCTGCCTGCAGCGAGGTGGTCGCGAACGGCGTGGGCGGCTGCTGCTTACGCGAGCGCTTGGTCACCGCGGCAACGGTCGCCGTCGTAGCGCCGTCGACATGACTATACGCTGTCTCGGCAGCATCTTTATCGGTAAAACGCGCCGTCTTGTGCGCGATCTTAAAGCGGTCGTCCTCGGCGGCGCCCTGCGCGGCACCCATACCGCGAATCTGCCAATAGTCCTCGGGCACAAACGCCATGCGCTCGCGCTCGCGCTCGACCACCAGGGCAAGCGTCGGCGTCTGCACGCGGCCGGCGGAGCGCACGTTGCCAAAGCCGCCAAACTTGGCGAGCGTCAGGTAGCGCGTGAGCACCGCGCCCCAAATGAGGTCGATATGCTGACGGCTCTCGCCAGCGTCGGCCAAGTTCTGGTCGAGCGAGACAAGGTTATCGAAGGCCTGCGTAATCTCGGCCTTGGTAAACGAAGAATACTGGGCGCGGGCGACCGGCAAGTCGGGCGCAACCTCGCGCACCTTGTTGAGGGCGTCCGAGCCAATCAGTTCGCCCTCGCGATCGAAGTCCGTGGCGATGATGACGCTGTCGGACTTCTTGGCAAGGTTCTTGAGCGAGCGAATGAGCTCCTTCTCGGCCGGCAGCTTAATGACGGGCGCCCAGGTGAGATAGGGCAGGCTCTCGAGCTTCCAGCCCTTGATGGAGATACCGTCGGCAAGGAACGGTTTACGCTTGGTGTCGTAGGGCGGACGTGCCAGACCATCGGGCATATCGGCCGGCAGCATCTCGCCGTCCTCGGTGACCGAATACCAGCCCAGCTTTTTATCGAACAGCACGCTGTCGCAAAAATCGGGCGCGAGGATGTGACCGGCAAGGCCGATCGTCACGCACTCCTCGCCCTTCCACTCAAAACGGTAGATGGCGGTGTTGTACACCTTGTCCTTTTTGGGCTTGCCCGTGGACAGACGCTCGGCGATCTGGCGCGCGGCGTCGTTTTTCTCGGCGATGATGAGCTTCAAAAGAGGCTCCTATCTCATGTCTCTGCGGCTGCGCCCGCGCTTATGGCGGCCGACTTACGCCCTTGCTTGCTCGATCTGCCCGATGAGCCAATCGCACCAGGCATCCATGCCCTCGCCCTTGCGCGCGCTCACGGCAAACCGCGGCGCCTGCGGATTGAGGTCATCGAGTGTCTTAGTATACCTATCCATGTCAAAATCGAAAGCCGGGGCAACGTCGACCTTATTGAGCAGCTGCGCGCCGGCGTGCTGGAAGATACCCGGGTACTTGATAGGCTTGTCGTCGCCCTCGGGCACCGAGAGGATCATGATGGACAGGTTCTCGCCCAGGTCAAAGTCGACCGGGCAGACCAGGTTGCCAACGTTTTCGATAAAGATGACGTCGATGTTTTCCAAACCCACAGCCTGGTCGAAGGCGTCGACGGCCTCCATGATCATGTTGCCCTCGAGGTGGCACAGACCACCCGTGTTGATCTGGATGGCGGGCATGCCGGCTTCCTTCATGATGATGGCGTCGACGTCCGAGGCGATATCGCCCTCGATGACGGCACAGCGCAGGCCGGCTTTGTCACGCAGGCGCTCGTTGGTGCCCAGGATCGTGGTGGTCTTGCCCGAACCGGGGCTCGACAGCACATTGATCACATAGATGCCTGCCTTATTAAATCGCTGACGCAGCTGGTCTGCCAGACGCTCGTTGCGCGACAGGATCGGCGATGCGATATCAATCGTTTTCTCGGCCATACTCGGCACTCCTTACTTCTGCCATTTGGTGACGGCTAATCGTCGGGGGTTTCGATTTCGATACTTGCGATGTCGAGTTCGCGGCCGTGCAGTAGGCGCACGTTGGCACCACCACACTGGGGACAGCGACAGTGGAAGCGATCGTGGTCGAAGACGTCGCCGCAGTCCAGGCACTCGCTTTGTGGATGGACTTCCTCCACGGAAAGCTCGCAGCCTCGCGTGAGCGGGTCCTCGTCGCGGAACGTCTCCCACGCAAAGTCGAGCGCCTCGCGCACCACCTCGGTCATATCCCCGATACGCAGCGTTACCAAAACGGCGCGCGAGGCCCCCGCCCCACGCGCCGCGCGAATCACTGTATCGAGTATGCCGTTGACAATGCCAACCTCGTGCATACCGATTTACTCCTCGTCGTCCTCGTCGTCCGAGAACAGGTCCAGACGGCTCACGAACAGGCCCTCCTTGCCCTCGCGCGCAGTAATGACCACGCGAGCGATGGCGAGCGAAATCTCGTAGAGCGAAAGCAGGGCACCGTACATAAGGCCCAGCGTGACGGGCGAGCCGTCGGGCGTGATCACAGCCGAGCCCACGAGCAGGCCCACGTACACGTAGCGCCAGGCGCCGCGGAAAGCCGCGTAGGACACGATGTGGAAAACGGACAGGTAGAAAATGATGAGCGGCAGCTCAAACGCCACACCAAAGCCGATCATAAAGAGCAGCTCCATGTTGACGTAGTTCTCCAGATCGGGCAGCGCAGTTGCGACGGCAGAGGTCTCGCCGATGAGCCACTCAAAGCCCGCAGGAATGATGATGAAGTAGCAGAAGATGGCACCCAGGAAGAACAGCACCGTCGAAGCGAGCACCGTGGGCACGACCCACTTGCGCTCGTTGGGGCGAAGCGCCGGCAGGAAGAACGCCAAGATCTGCCAGATGATCATGGGCGTGCACATGACAACGGCCATCTTGATGGCCAGCGAGAAGCGCAGGCCAAAGCCGCCGAGCGTGGTGGTGATGTAGAACTTACCGTCCGGCACAAACGAGCGGATGGGGTCTTCCAGGATATCGAGCACCACGGGCGTGGCGAAATACAGCACGATGGCGGCGGCAAACACCGATACGACCACGATGGTCAGGCGGCGACGGAGCTCTCCCAGGTGATCGAAGAGCGGCATGCGCGCAGGTCCGATAGGCATTACTCATCGCCTCCCTTCGGGGCGTCGGCGACAGCGGCTTCGTCCTCGACCTCAAGCTCACGAGCGAGCTGGTCGACGACGGCCTTGCGCTTGCGGGGACGACGGGCGTAGAGGTCGGCCGTCGTGGGCTCTGCCGGCTCGGGCTCGGGCTCCGGCTCTGCAGCGAGCTCGGGCTCGACGGCGGCGGTAGCCTCGGCAGACTCGGCGGCAGCGGCATCAGCGCCCTCGCCCTCGGTCTCCTCGGCAGTACCCTCCGTCTCCTCGGCAGCACCCTCGCTCGCAGCCTTCTCGGCGGCAAGACGGGCACGGCGCTCGGCAAACGTCTCCTTTTTTGCGGGCGCTGCCGTCTCGGCGGCGTCCTCGTCCGCATCGGAATCGTCGTCGGTCGCAGCAGCCTTCTTGGGCTTGACCGGGGCCGACGCGGCCTCGCTCACCGGATCGATAATCTCGGACTGAACAACGGCCGTCATCTTTTCCTGCGTCTCGCGGAACTGACGGATGGCACGGCCGATCGTGCGGCCCATCTGCGGGAGCTTATCCGGGCCAAACAGCAAAAAGCCGAAGACCACGATGATCGCGAGCTCACCCTCTCCAATACCAAACACACATACCTCCAAGGCTCGATGTGAGTCGAGCCCGCACCGCGCCATTCGGCCGGAACTCGTCTATTCATTCGGTCAAGTATAGCGCCCGGACGCCAAAACGTCCGAGCGCATCACAAACATATGCCAAACGGCACGCCCTTTTGGGGACAAAGATTATGCAGCGGTGATCGAAATCTCCTGGTCGACACCCAACAGCTGAACCACGCGCATCACCGGAGGCTGCACATTGGTGCAGCTAAAGCGCTTACCATGGTCGACCGCGTGGTGCGCGGCGCCCACGAGCACGCCAATGCCCGTCGAATCGATGTAGCTCACCTGGGCAAAGTCGAGCTCAACGGCGTCGGTGGGCTGCTCGAGCGCCAGGTCGATGGCGTTACGCAGGCTGTCGGCGTTAGAAATATCGATTTCGCCGGTCACCTTGATGGTGTAGAGCTCCGGCGTAGGGTTGGTGGAAATACCCAAATCCATGTATGTGCTCCTTTGCGTATCGAGAGTGCAAAAAGTACTGGTCGCGGACTTGCGGGGCCCTACGCGTTAGGCGCGCTCGGCACGCGCAAGCTCGGCAGCGACGAGCTTAACGGCCAGCACCAGTACGTCGAGCGCGGCCTCCAGGTCCTCGACCGTGGGGTAGCTCGGCGCGATGCGGATGTTGGTGTCGCGCGGGTCCTTGCCATAAGGCCAGGTGGCACCGGCCGGCGTAAGCTTGACGCCCAGGTCGGCACAAAGCGCGGCGACCTTTTGGGCTGAGCCCTCGGGGCCATCGAAGCTCACAAAGTAGCCGCCGCGGGGGTGCGTCCAGGTGGCACAGCCCGTGTCGCCCAGGCCCTCGGTGAGCTTGCGCTCAACGGCCTCAAAGCGCGGGCGCAAAAACTCGGCATGCTTTTTCATGTGCTCCTTGACCGCCTCGATGGTGGGGAGGAAACGCACGTGACGCAGCTGGTTGAGTTTGTCGGCGCTGATGAGGCCGGCCTTCAGGTGCTTGGAGAACTCGGCGATGACCGCGGGGCTCGCACCGATAAAGCCGATGCCGGCGCCCGGAAAGGTGATCTTGGACGTCGAGGCAAAGGCCACCACGCGATCCTCGGTGCCCGCCGCGCGAGCGAGGTCAAAGATGTTGGCGAGCTCGTCGGTCTCGTCGTACAGGTCGTGCACGCAGTAGGCGTTATCCCAGAAAATACGGAAATCGGGCGCGGCCGTGGGCATCTCGACCAGGCGGCGCACAGTGTCCTCGCTAAAGGTAATGCCCGTGGGGTTGGAATACTTGGGCACGCACCAGATACCCTTGATGGAATCGTCGGCGGCAACGAGGCGCTCGACCTCGTCCATGTCGGGGCCGGCCTCGGTCATCGCGACGGGGACATTCTCGATACCCAGGTCGGCGGTAATGCCAAAGTGGCGATCGTAACCGGGAACCGGGCACAGGAACTTGACCTTCTTGCCGTCGTGCGCGGCCTCGTAGGCATCCCAGGGCTCGCTGCCGCACGAGCCGCAGCGCCAGAACATGCCGGCGATATCGTGCTCGATCAAAAGGCTCGATGAACCCAGCACGAGCGTCTGCTCGGCAGGGCAACCCAGGAACTCCCCCGCCAGCTTGCGTGCCGAGGGAATGCCCTCAAAGCAGCCGTAGTTGGAGCAGTCGACGTTGCCGTCGTACAGGTCGGCATCGGCATTGAGGATATCGAGCATGGGGCGCGAGATGTCCACCTGGGAGGGCGACGGCTTGCCGCGGGCCATATCGAGCGCCAGGCCCTTGGCCTTGACCTCGGCGACCTCGGCCTTGAGCGCCTCGATGGCGGCATCGAGTTCGGTGGTTTCCATCTTCTGGTAGATCGTCTGCATGGGTGCGACCTTTCGCGAAGCGGGACGTTGCAGTTCGTCTAAGTATAGACCGCCACCGCCGCAACGGTATGAAGCCGTGATAGATTAAGTTCATCGCAATAAATTACGACATCGCCGCGCATGCCGGCGTGGGGCGCCCAAGGAGGCACTATGGAGTACGGATTGTTCCAGGCCGAGGAATTCGGCGACCTGCAGCGCCTGGTCGACGGACTGTTTTACGACCGCCACGCCATCGACCGCCTGGATCTGATCGTACAGGCCGAGATCTTGGACCTGACGCCCGATCTCATGGAAATCGTCAACCTGCTACCGCCCGGCTATTACGACCGCCAGTCACTTTGCGACCAGCTCAACTCGGCCCTAGCCGCCCACGGCTGGGGCGCCGTCTACGGCACCGTGGAATAGAACCACTCATTGGGGACAGACTTAAATGAGTAGTCCCAACCTGCCGGCACTTGGGTAGTCATTTAAGTCTGTCCCCAACGACTACCCAGTGACTAAAACGCCGCCTGTGATGGTGTTCGCAGGCGGCGTTTTCAAACTTGCATGTGCCCTTACTCGTCCTTGGACGCGGGGTGCTTGCAGACCACACTCATGTAGATCATGCCCAGCACCGCGGCGGTAACGGATCCGGCAAGAATGGCGGCCTTTGCGGCCAGGACCTCAAACTCGGCCGTCGGGAAGGCAAGGCCGCTGATGAGAATCGACATGGTAAAGCCAATGCCGCCCAGAATGCCCACGCCGGCAATCATGTGCCAGTTAACGTTGCGCGGCATCTCGGAGATCTTGAGCTTAACCAGGGTAAACGTCATGCCAAAGATGCCAATCGGCTTGCCCAGCAGCATGCCAAAATACACGCCGAGCGTCACCGGGTCGGTCAGCAGCGTGCCCATATCCACGCCCACCAGGCGAACCTGCGCGTTGACAAATGCAAAGATCGGCAGGATCACAAAGTTGACCGGCGTGGAGATCAGACGCTCCATGCGGATGAGCGGCGGGGTCACGCGGTGCATGACGCGCTCGACCTTGGTGGTCGAGACGGTAAAGTCGTGCTGACCCAGGATGTGCGCCTCGTCGTCGTAGCGGTCGTCGAGCAACGGTAGGCACTCGCCCAGCCAGTCGGTAAGGCTATCGAGCTTGACGCCGCACTTGGCCGGGATGGTAAAGGCCAAGATGACGCCAGCAAGCGTAGCATGCACGCCGCTCTTGAACATGCAGAACCACAGCAGCAGACCCAGCACCGAATACGGGGCAAGGCGGTAGTGCTGCGTCTTGTTGAGCCACACGAGCGCGCAGGTCACAACCGCAGCGGCGCCCAGCCAAAACGTGCTGGGGCTCTGGCCGTAGAAGATGGCGATAGCGGCGATGGAGATCAGGTCGTCGGCAATGGCGAGCGTCGAGAAGAACACGCGCACGCCGTTGGGCACGCGGTTACCCAAAAGCGATAGCACGCCCAGCGCAAAGGCGATATCGGTTGCCATGGGAATAGCCCAGCCGTTGTGCGCGCCGGCATGGTTAAAGATCAGGTAGATGCAGGCGGGAACGACGACGCCGCCCACGGCCGCCAGCATGGGAAGCATGGCCTGACGCGGATTCTTGAGCTCGCCGACCGTCATCTCGTACTTAAGCTCGATGCCCACCAGCAAAAAGAAGATCGCCATGAGAAAGTCGTTGACAAAGACCTCGACGGTAAGGCCAGCCGTAAGGCTGCCAAGACCCACATACAGCGGGGTCTCCAAAAAGTGATGAATAGCCTCGTAGGCATCGGTGTTGGCGCAGATGACCGCGGCGATGGCTGCGATCACCATGACGGCGGCGGAAATCGTGCCGTTCTCGGCAATGCGCTCCCAAATGTCGTGACGCTCAAAACGCTTGCGCTCACGAACGTTAAACAGCTGCTCGGGTGCTGCCATGGGCGGCTCCTTTCACGGGAAGGCTCCCGTCTTAAAAAAGCACGGCCCGCCCAAATGGCGGCGCCGCGCTCCAACGTATTACGCTTGCATCTAGCCTACCCTGCGCGACAAGCGCACAAGCGCGGCCGAAAAGCGGAACCACAGGTTGAACATTATTTGCTCAACGGTGCGAGCGCCCCCGTTCAATAGGCGACGCGATCCCGCGCACAAAAAAACGACCGGAGCGCGGAGCGTCCGCGATCCGGTCGTGAGCAGGTTACAAAAACTAGCAGGCGGCCATGATGGGGGCAGCGACCTGCTTCTTACGGGAGAGGACGCCCGGCATCCAGACGCCGTCGTGCTCGTCGGCAATGCCCAGGCCCTTCTGAGCAGCCTCGGTCTCGCCCTCGAGCAGGACCTGCGAACCCTCCTCCATGATGTCGGTGATGCATAGGACGATGCCGTCGGCGCCCTTCTCGGCGGCGTAGGCGCACATGGCCTCGCGGATCTCGTCAATCATGCCGAGTGCGCGGGTCTTGTCGACGGTCTCGTACTGGCCGATGAGCAGCTTCTTGCCGGCGGGCTCGAACATCTTGATGTCGTTGCCGACCATCTCGGCTGCAGTGAAGGAGCCGGACGGACGGGTGAGGAAGACCTCCATGCCAAACTTGACCGGGTCGACGCCCACCTGCTCGCCGAGCTTAGCGGCGACGACGCGGTCGGCGGCGGTGGTGGTGGGGCTCTTGAGCATGAGCGTATCGGTCATCATAGCCGAGAGCAGCAGCTTAGCCTGGACGTCGGAAAGCTCAACGCCGAGCACGTCGGCGAGCTTGGTGACGATGGTGCAGCTGGAGCCCCAGGGCAGGCAGATGTAGTGCAGCGGGCCGGCGGTCTCGAAGTCGCCGATGCGGTGATGATCGACAACGCCAAAGACCGTGGCGTCCTTAAGGCCGGCGACAGACTGGGCAGACTCGTTGTGGTCGGTGAGGACGACGAGCTGACCGGCCTCGACGGAATCAATCACGCGGGGCTCGGCGATGCCGGCGTCGGCGAGCAGCTTGGCAGACTCTGCCGGAAGCTGACCAAGGGCGCAAGCCTCGTAGGTGTTGCCGGCATACTCAACCTGGTTGAGCAGCTGGGACAGGACGACGGCGCTCATGATGGCGTCGTTATCGGGGTTCTGGTGACCAAAGACAAGAACGTTTGCCATGGATATCCTCCACTTGATATGTGTACTTGGACGTAGCTATGGTAGCACGCTGACGCCGAACCCTAGACGATGGAAGGGCCGCGACGCAATTTGGGGCAAGCGTTGGGGGAAGTCTGTCCCCCTTGCACCATGTTGGCGCAAAGTAACCTGTCCCCCTTGCACCAGCTATTTGCCGGCGGCGCGCAGGGCTACGTAGGCGGCACCGATGATGCCGGCGTCGTTGCCGAGCGAGGCGACCTCGATAGGCGTCTCGCGCGAGGCGGAAAGCGCATAGTGCTGGAAGTGCTCGCGAACCGCATCGAGGTAGACATCGGCCGAGGCAGAGGCACCGCCGCCGATCAGGAACATCTCGGGGTCGACCACGTTGGCGATAAGCGCCAGAGCACGACCGAGATAATCGGCCATGGTATCGGCCGCGGCCAGCGCGAGCTTGTCACCCTCGCGGCAGGCCTGGAACACGTCCTTGGAATCGGAGGGGCCGGTGAGCTCGATGGGCTCGACGCCCGCCTTCTTGCACTCGGCAAGGTAGTTGCTCACCACACCGGTAGCGCTGGAATACTGCTCCAGGTGGCCATGGCCGCCACAGCCGCAGGTGCGCTCCTCGTCGGGATTCAGGCACATGTGGCCAATCTCGCCGCCGGCGCCCACAACGCCCGACACCACGTCGCCGTTGACGATGACGCCGCCGCCCACGCCGGTACCGATGGTGACCATCACCACGTTCTGTACGCCCTTGGCAGAGCCGAGCCAGGCCTCGCCCATGGCAGCGGCGTTGGCATCGTTCTCGTACTTAACGACCGCGTCGGGGCAGTGCTCCTGAATGGCGATCCTAAGCTCGGGCAGGTTAATGGCAATGTTGGCCTTGACCTTAGCATCGCCCGAAGCCGGGATGGGGCACGGAACAGCCAGGCCAATGCCCGCCACAAAGGCGCGCGGAATCTGCGCCTTGGCGACCACCTGGTCGATCGCCTCGGTCACCGCGGCAAAGCCCGCAGCATCAACGATGGGAGGCGTGGGCACGCTGGCCTTGGCAAGCAGGTTGCCGTCCTCATCGAACAGGCCCTCCTTAACCGAAGTGCCGCCGACATCAATGCCGATGTAGTACTGCTTAGGTTCCATGGGAGCCACCTTTCTCGTTTAAACATTGCCTGTATGGTACCGCTCCCAAGACAAAAACCTGCCAAAAAGGGACAGGTTTGTTTTGGCAGGTTTTATCTGGGAAAACACGAAGGCCCGCCCAACAGGTCGCGCAGGCCTTCGCCAAATACAAAGGCGCCGGGAGACGGAAAACTCCCAGCGCCCGTGAAAGGGACTGAATTGTCTGGTGAACCGCACACTCCGTCGCGGCGATAACGCCGACTAGGCCTTCAGTGCCTGCAGCAGCTTGTGGACCTCGATGAGCTCCGTGGCCATGACGCGCATGGTCTCGGTGCCGGCCATCTGGTCCTCGGCATGCAGCAGAATCAGCGGGGCTTCGCCGTTACGCTCGCCGTTGGCCTCCTTTTTGAGGAGCCCCATATGGACATCGTGGCCACCGTTGTAAGCCTCGTCGCCCTGCTTGATAAGTTCCTCAGCGGCGTCAAAATCGCCCTCCTTGGCCTTTTGCACGGCATTGATATACATGCTCTTGGCGGTGCCGACGTAGCTGATGATCTCGAAGCAGGTCATCTGCAGCTCATTCATATCCTCCATGTGCTGCACCTAGCCCATCACACTGACGCAGTGGTCGATGATGCCGGCGGCGTTCATGCGGCCGTAATCGACCATGTTGATGACCTCGACCGGGAAACGACCGGCGGCCTCCTTCTCAAAATCGCCCTTGGTGTAGCCAATCTGCGGACCGAGCAGCAGGATGTCGCACTCGTCCAGGTGATCGTGAGCCTCGTTCATGGGACGAGCCTCGACCTCGATGTCCAGACCGCGGTTCGCGACCTCGGCCTGCATCTTCTGGACCAGCAGACTCGTGGACATGCCGGCATTGCAGCAAAGCATGATCTTCTTCATGGTTTCCTCCTTATAACTGCGCGGCGCGCAGACGACAACTGGTTTTATTCCTTGCGGCTATTGTGCCCACCCCCTGCGTCTTCACACAAGAGGAGAGCCGCGGGCATCGGCACCGCGTACCGGTGCCCGCAACGGTGGAAGGGAGAACGACGTTTAAGCGTTCTGCTCGGCAAGAGCCTCCTGCTTAGCGATAGCCTTCTCGGAGATCCTCATAAAGGGCAGGTAGACAGCCATGCCGATGACAAGCTCGAGCGCCTGCCACACGCCAGCGCGCCAGTCAAAGCCCGTAGCAAGCAGAGCGTTGATGACGGGAGGCATGGTCCAAGGCACCTGGGCAATGCAAGGGCTGATGATGCCCGCGCAGGTCAGAGCATAGGTGGCGCCGATGAACAGGTCGGGGAGAAGCACGAACGGAATCATGAGCGGCAGGTTGTACACGACGGGGTAACCGTAGATGACCGGCTCGTTGATGTTGAACAGACCAGGAACGATAGCCATCTTGGCAACGGTCTTGGAAGCCTTGTTCTTGGAGAACAGGAAGGTGTCGAGCAGGAGCATGAGGGTGCAGCCCGAGCCGCCGATGAGGGCGAAGCTGTTGACGATCTGCATATTCATGTAGTGGTCGGGCTGGATGGTACCGCCGGCGGCAAAAGTAGCCATGTTGTCGACGATGAGCATGGTCAGGATCGGCTCGACGGTAGCGCCAGAGATGGTGGACTGGTGAATACCGACGCAGAACAGCAGGTTCGCAAGGGTGTAGATGAGGATAACAGCCCACGGGCCGGCGTTCATGATGCTCTTGAGCGGGTTGGAAATGCACGTGGAGATGATGGTGCACAGATCGGTGCCGGCAAACACGGCGAGCAGCGCTGCGGCAACTGCGAAGATCGAGAGGTTGAGCAGCATCGGGATCATGACGTTAAAGGAGTTGGAGACCGCGGGGGGCACACCCTCGCCCAGCTTTACTTTAAGCTTTTCGACGCCGGAAATCTTGATGAAGAGCGTGACGGAGAGCAGGGCGATGATAATAGCCGCGAACAGACCGTTGGTACCGGTGTTGGCAGTCGAAAGGGCGCCCGTGACCTCGGCAGAGGTGATCTTGTCGGTGAGCAGCGGGCTCGTGGCGGCAAGCGTGGCGGTGATCTGCTGCGGCATCATGATAACGAAAGCGGAGATGGCGACGACCACGCAGGCAAGCGGGTTATCGAAGCGCTCGTTCTTAGCGAGGCTGTAGCCGATCAATCCGGCCAAGATAATGGCAGAGACGTTGAGGGTGCCCAGCGTAATTGCCGAGCCCCAGGTCTGAAGGTTGGCAAGGCCCGCTGCATCGAGCGGGAACAGAGGGAACACGACGTTGTTAATAAGAACCGCGATACCCGCAAGGATATAGAGCGGCGTGATGGTTGCGAAGGCATCGCGCAGGGAACGCAGGTGAACCTGGTTTCCCACCTTCGCAGAGACCTCGGCAAATTTGTCGAGGAAGCTCTTTCCGTTTTCACTGGCCATGATTGCTCCTAACTATCAAATCCGGCCTTTTCCTATGCGCACGGTGGTCTGTCGCCCTTTGCCACCAGATGTGCCATGTTTTGCGCGCGGCGGCGCGCGGTCTGGGCGTTCGCCTGGTCGCTAGTCAACCACGTGGGTCGTTGCGACCTGCTTGAGCCAAGCTGCCGACTTCTTAAGGCGGCGCTTGTAGCCGTCCATAAGGTCGACCTCGACAAAGCCGTAACGGTTCTTAAAGGCATTAGCCCAAGACCAGTTATCGATGACGGCCCAATAATGGTATCCGCGGCATTTGGCGCCCTCGGCGATTGCCTTGGCAACCCACTCCAGGTGCTGGCGCACAAAGTCGACGCGGTAATCGTCCTGAATGGTGCCCTCGGCGTCACGGTTCTTGTGTTCGTCCATGATGCCGATACCGTTCTCGGACACAAACCACTCAAGATCGGGGTAATTCTTAGCGCAGTCCATGCCAAAGTCGTAGAGACCCTGCGGGTAGATCTCCCAGCCGCGGCTCTCGTTCATAACGGCGTCAGGCCACACGTACTCGTCGGCAAAGTGCGGCAGACCGTACTGGTCGATCTTGCTCGCCGGGGCCTGAACGCGCGTGGGATGGTAGTAGTTGCAACCGAGCCAGTCGACAACACCCTGCTTGAGGATCTCTTGGTCGCCGGCACGGAACGGAAGTTTAACGCCGCCCTCGGCCAGGCTGTCGAGCACGTCGGCGGGAAGCTCGCCCTTGGTAATAAGGTCGAGCCACCAGCGATTGTTGATACCGCTGGTCATACGCACGGCCTCGAGGTCTGCCTCGCTGGGGTTCTCCTTGGTATAGACCGGGGTAAAGCAGTTGATCATGCCGATCTTGGCGTCGGCGCGAACGGCGCCCTCGTCATAGGCGCGGCGGTAGTTGGCCACGGCCAGCGCGTGCGCCAGCGAGATGTGATACTGCACGGTGCGAGCGCGGTTATAGTCATGGAGCTGCGGGTACCACACGCCCTCCTGATAGCGCTGCTCGGGCTCGACGATGGGCTCGTTAAAGGTGAACCAGTACTTGATCTCCTGGCCAAACTCGCGGAAGGCGACGTCGGCGTAATGAGCGTAAGCCTCGACGACCTCGCGGCTCTCCCAACCACCACGGTCAAAGAGGTAGGTGGGCATGTCAAAGTGGTACAGGTTGACGAACGGCTCCAGGCCGGCCTCGCGAGAGGCACGGAACAGCTCGTGATACCACGCGGCGCCCTCCTCATTGAGGTTGCCGTTAGCATCGAGCAGGCGACTCCACTGGATGGAGGTGCGGTAGGTATCCAGGCCCAAGTCCTTCAAAATGCGAAGGTCCTCCTGGTACTTAGCCATAAAGTCATTGCCAGCATAAGAGCCAACGCGGTTATAGAACGAATCCAGATCCTGGATGGACCAGGTGTCCCACAGGTTCTCGAGCTTGCCGCCCTGGTTCCACTGACCCTCAGTCTGCGGGCCGGACATAGCGGCGCCAAAGAAGAAGTCACGGGGCAGCTGATACTGTGCCATCGAAGTCCTCGCTTTCGTGTTCTAGAGCTTCCGGTTGGAGACGGGTTTGCCTTGGCAGGTTATCCGGCGCGGGCGCGCACCGGATATCTGGATATTCAGCCCGCCAAAACAAAACCGTCCCCAAACGGTCGGTCCTGCCGTTCGGCAGGGTTCCGTTCGTTGGCTACAACTATAGCGCTCTAATTTTATAAGTAAAGCGTCTTTTTCTTTTTTCTTTCTCGAACTTCTTAGATAAGAATTATATGGATGCCTCGCAGAGGGTTATACTTACTTTTGTATCCATGTATGTCGGAAAGGGGGTTCCATGATTCCCAAATACGAGGCGATAGCTGCGGATATCCGTCGAAGCATCGAGGACGGCGCTCTTAAGCCGGGTGACAAGCTGCCCACCGTCGTTGAGTTCTGTGAGCTCTATAGCGTTTCTAAAATCACCGTTAAACGAGCGATTGAGCAGATTACCGAGGAAGGTCTTATTACCAGCCGGCGCGGATCGGGCACCTACGTCAAGGACACGGCGGGGCTTCCCGGCAAGGCGTTTTTCCAGGGCAAGAACGACCGCGCCGCGGGTTTTTCGCATGAGCACCGCGGGGAGAAGGTGTCCTCGGTAGTCTACGATTTCTCGATTGTCAATCCACCAGCGGACGTCGCCGCTCAGCTGGGAATTGCCGAGGATGACTTTGCCTATCACATCGTGCGCGTGCGCCAGGTGGACGAGAAGCCCATCGTTATCGAGTACACCTACATGCCCCTCGAATTGATCCCGGGCCTTAAAAAGAAAGATCTGTACGGATCGGTCTACAGCTTCATCCGCGAGCAATGTGGGCTGAAGATTTCGAGCTTCCACCGCACCATCCGCGCCGTAGCGGCAACCGAGGAAGAAGCTGAGCGCCTGGACACCAAGCCCGGCTCTCCCCTACTCGAACTCAGCCAGATTGGCTTTTTAGATAGCGGCATCGCCTTTGAGCATTCGATCTCGCACAACGTCGGCGACCGCTTTGAGCTGCACAACGTAACGTTGGCATAGATTTTTGTAGTCATGCGGGCGCTCGTTTTGGCTCATTTAGAGCGGGCGGCCGCGCAACGCCATGGGGGTATGAACATGTCCGATTTGATTAAACTGACGCCGATTTTCCACGAGAAGATCTGGGGCGGCCGCCAGCTCGAAACCGTATTTGGCTACGACATTCCCGAGGGTCCCATCGGTGAGTGTTGGGCCATCTCGGCCCATCCCAACGGCGACTGCCAGATTGCGGAGGGCCCGTATGCCGGTCACACGCTCTCGTGGCTGTGGGCCGAGCACCGCGAGCTCTTTGGCAACTGCGAGGGCAAGGAGTTCCCGCTGCTCATTAAGATTCTGGACGCCAAGGACGATCTTTCGATCCAGATTCATCCCAACGACGAGTACGCCGCCGAGCACGAGAACGGCAGCCTGGGCAAGACCGAGTGCTGGTATGTGCTGGACTGCGAGCCCGGCGCCACGATTATCGTCGGGCAGCGCGCCAAGGATCGCGCCGAGGCCGCACAGATGATCAAGGACGGCCGCTGGGACGACATGCTCAACGTGCTGCCGATTCACAAGGGCGACTTTTTCCAGATTGACTCCGGCACCGTGCACGCCATCAAGACCGGCACGCTCATTTTGGAAACGCAGCAGTCGAGCGACGTGACGTATCGCCTGTACGACTACGACCGTCCCGGCACCGACGGCAAACTGCGTCCCCTGCACATTGAGCAGAGCCTCGACTGCATCGATTTTGACGTTCAGGCTCCGACCGACGGCACGGTGACCGCGCCCGAGATCGATGGCGTGACCGAGCTCGAGTCTAACTCCTGCTACACCGTCGATCGCGTGCGTGTCAACGGCAGCAAGACCCTCGACCAGCGCTGGCCCTTCATGTGCCTGTCGGTCATCGACGGCGAAGGCACCGTCTGCGGCGACCCCGTCCACAAGGGAAGCCACCTCCTGGCCCCCAGCACCGTGAAGTCCATTGACCTCGAGGGCAAAATGGAGCTGATCATCAGCCACCTGTAAGCTACCAATCCCCGAGCGCTCGCCGGGATGGGCGCGGGGTTTGGGACAACAAGCTAAAAAGCAACAAGAGGCTCCCCCACTCATCAACGGGGGAGCCCCTTGCCATGTCTAAGTATTCAGCCCACCCGGCTCTCCAGACCAAAAAGCAAACGAGCAAAGCGACGTTCGCCCATCAACGTTGTCTAAGGATCTGGGCGGGCGTATGGGGCAACATCGATCGCGAGTTCCGCACGCAAAGGAGAGCACTTAATGTGCTCTCCGTCTTGCGCAGGACTGCCCGAGCAGGCGATGTTGCCCTATACGCCCACCCAGGTCCGCCGGGATTACGACAGCTTGACGATAGGCGCAAAGCCCTTCATTAGCTTTTTAGTCTGGCCGGTTTTTTCGAATTGAACCTCGATCATGTCTCCGGCGACCGAGATCACGGTACCCGTGCCAAAGGTCTTGTGGCTCACGGTATCGCCCGCGGCAAAGTCCTGCGACGCGCTCGCGCGATCGACCTTGCGATCCACCGTCGGCGACACCTTGGACGACGGCTTTTTGGCTCGCGGTGCACCCGAGCCAAAGGTCGAAGCAACACGGCCGGCATCGGGTGAGACCCCGCGATGGCGCTCGGTCCCATAGCTGCTGCCGCCAAAGAAATCGTCGAAGCTCGATCCGCCGCGCGAGGCGGAACCGCCCGTCGAGCGCGTATGCGAGCCAAACACCTTGCCGCCGTACATATCCGAGCCCATGCCCGAGCCAAAGGTGCCGCGACGGTCGCCGCGCTTCTCCCAGCCCGTGCCCTCAAAACCGGCAGAACCGATACCGCTGAACTCGATATCCTCAAACGGAATCTCGTTGAGGAAGCGCGAGCGCGGGTTGGCAGAAGTTGAGCCGTACGTACGGCGCGTGGCCGCATAGGTCAAGAACAGGCGCTTACGGGCACGCGTGATGGCGACGTAGGCCAGGCGACGCTCCTCCTCGAGCTTGCCCGGATCATCGCTGCCGCCAAAGTCGTGCACATGCGGGAAGATACCCTCCTCCATGCCGGCCACGAACACCGCCGGGAACTCCAGGCCCTTTGCGGAGTGGATGGTCATCATGGTGATGGCATGCGTCTCGCCGGCCAGGGAATCCAAGTCGGAACGTAGGGCCAGCCACTCCATGAGCGCCGGCAGCGCCTTGCAGGTAAGCGGGCCATAGGTGCGCTCAATCTCATCGGCATGCACGGCACCCGCCGGCAGCTGCGTCGGCGCAGCATATGCGTTGCCCGCGATGGCAGCGGCCAAGGCGTCCTGCGGCGAGAGTGCCGGAGTGGCCAAGCTATCGAGCGGATTGGTGCCCGCGGCATCGCGCGCGCCGACAAGCGCTTCAAACGAAGATGCCGGGGCGGAGGGTCCCGGCTCGGGCGCAGGTGCGCTCACCACAACGGGCTCGGGCTCAGCGCCGGCCGGCACATCGGCAACGCCAGCCGCGCGCAGCTCTTCCAAGCTCTCGAGCGTACCCTCAATATCCTCGTGCGTCTCCTCAAATTCGGCGGCAACGCCCAGGAATTCCTGGATGTTCTCGGCACGGCTCTCGGATTCCATGGTGCCCTCGGCGCGAAAAGCCCGCAGCAGGCCCGTCTTATCGACAATCATCTCGACGACGTCCTTGAGCTCGCCGTCCATGCGACGGCCCTCGCGCACCAGCGCCACAAAGCTCGACAGGCCATTACGCACCTTGGCGCTAAACATGCCCGTCTCGGCTGTCGCAATCTCGCAGGCCTGGAAGAACGAGCAACGGTTGTCGCGCGTCAGCTGCTCGATCTTTTGAATCGAGGTGGAACCGATGCCGCGGCGCGGCGTGTTGATGACGCGTTTGACGCTCATCTCGTCGGCCGGGTTCACGATCATCTTGAGGTAAGCCATGACATCGCGGATCTCGGCGCGGTCGAAGAATCGCGTGCCGCCGACAATCTTGTAGGGCACGCCCGCACGCAGGAACATATCTTCGAGAATACGCGACTGGGCGTTGGTGCGGTAGAACACGGCGATATCGTCGTAGCTCGTGCCCTTGGCATGCAGCTTCTCAATCTCGCCGGCAATCCAGCGGCCCTCGTCGCGCTCGTCGCTCGCCTGGAAGGCTTGGATCTTCTCGCCATCGCCCTCGGCCGTAAACAGACGCTTGTCCTTTCGCTGCGAGTTGTGGCGCACCACGGCGTTGGCGGCGCTCAGGATATGGCCCGTGGAGCGGTAGTTTTGCTCCAACTTAACGGTCTTGCAGTTTTTAAAGTCCTGCTCAAAGTCCAGGATGTTGGTGATGTCGGCGCCGCGCCAACTGTAAATGGACTGGTCGTCGTCGCCCACGACCATGAGGTTTTGGTACTTGGCGGCCAGCAGGTTGGCGATCTCGTACTGGACGTGGTTGGTGTCCTGATACTCGTCGACGCTAATGTAGCGGAAGCGCTCCTGGTATTTGTCGAGCACCTCGGGGCGGGTGCGCAGCAGCTCGAGCGTGCGCACGAGCAGGTCGTCGAAGTCCATCGCGTTGGCAGCACGCAGGCGGCGCTCCAGCTCCAGGTAGACCTGCGCGGCCTTTTTGTCATTGGGGCTGTCGGCGGATTTGAGCATGTCCTCGGGCCCGATCATGGCGTTTTTGGCCGAGCTGATCTTGCTGCGGATCATGTTAATGGGAAACTGCTTTTGCTCGATGCCGAGCGCCTGCATAATATCGCGCACCATGCGCTTTGAGTCATCGTCATCGTAGATGGTGAACTGACCGGTGTAGCCCAGCAGGTCGGCGTCCTCGCGCAGCATACGCACGCACATGGCGTGGAACGTGCATACCCACATGCCGCGGGTGCCGCTGGGGATGAGCGCCGCCAGACGCTCACGCATCTCTGCCGCGGCCTTGTTGGTAAACGTGATGGCAAGCACCTGCCAAGGCTTAACGCCCAGGTCGCCGAGCATATGCGCGATGCGGAAGGTCAGGACGCGGGTCTTACCCGAGCCGGCGCCGGCAAGGACCAGCAGCGGGCCCTCGGTGGTGAGGACCGCCTCGCGCTGGGCGGGATTAAGGCTGTCGATGTCGACAAGCGGCTTTGCGGGCGCAGGAGCCGGCGCGGGAGCGTCGTAGATGTCGAGCGGGACAAGTTCGGGTTCCGGCGCGGCGGGGGCGGCGTATGCATCGAGTGGCACGGGTTCCGGCGCGGGCGGCACGGGTACCGCGGTGTTCTTTTCCCAGGGCAAGGGCTGGGTCATGGGCGACTCCTCATCTGACGGACGGCGCGCCTGCGGGCAGCGCCATAGTTTGAGCCGTACCAGTATACCGAGCCGCACGGACACCGACGCAAATCACACCACGACTCCGTGCGCCGCCGCCAAACCTGACCCCATTGGACCAATCACGGAGCCACCGATGTCACGGCAACGGTAGCGAGCGGCGGCCAGAGCGAACAAATTAACATGAAAAGAGGGCGGCATAGACCTTTTGGTCATGCCACCCTCTTTGAATGACAAGTTGTCGCTCTGGCCGTCGCGCAACGACAGCTGAGTTAGAGGCCGAGCATAGGCTCCAGAACGAAGAAGTATGCGAGCACTACGATGCCCAGGATGATGCGGTAAACACCGAAGCACTTAAAGTCGTGACGGCGAACGAAGCCCATGAGCCACTTGATGGCGATGAGCGAAACCACAAAGGCCACAACGCAGCCCACGCCCAAGATAGCGACCTCGTTGGCACCGAACGTACCGCCCTTAATAAAGTACTTGACCAGCTTGAGCGCACTCGCGCCAAACATGACAGGGATGGCCAGGAAGAACGTAAACTTGGACGCCACCGAACGCGTGCAGCCCAAAAGCAGGCCACCGATGATGGTGGAGCCAGAGCGCGACGTACCCGGCACCAGCGAGAGCACCTGGAAGCAACCGATGCCCAGTGCGGTCTTCCAGCTCAGGTCCTCGAGCGTAGCGATGGAACCAAAGTCCAGGTTATCGTCATCGTCGTCTGCAGCGGCAGTCGCAGCGGGTGCGGCAAAGTGTGCGCCAGCGGGACGCCCACCCGACGTCACGGCACGAGAACCAAACGAACCGGCAAGAGCAGCCTGTTCGCGCTTGCTCGCGCGCCAGTTCTCGATCACGATAAACAGCACGCCGTATACGATGAGCGCCAGTGCCACGACGGGAGCATTGTAGAAATGCTCCTCCATCCAGTCGTTGAGCGGCAGACCGATTGCCGCGGCGGGAATGCAGCCGAGCACAATCTTGCCCCACAGCACCCAGGTGTCGCGACGGCCCTCCTTGCCCTTGCTGGGAGAAAACGGGTTAAGGTCGTAGAAGAACAGGACGCAGACGGCCAAAATGGCGCCAAGCTGGATCACGACCAGGAACATATTCCAGAACGTCTCGCTCACGTTCATCTTGACGAACTCGTCCACCAAGATCATGTGACCAGTCGACGAAACAGGCAGCCATTCGGTGATGCCCTCGACCAGGCCCATAAAGGCAGATTTTAGAAGCTCGATGATATCCAAAGGGACCCCCTCGTTAGACACCCGCCGATATTATTCTGCGGACGGTGCGGGCGATATCCCATTATCAACCGTACGGGCGCGTCTGCGCCTACCCTTACCAAAAAACTCGCCCGTTCACAGAATTGCGAGCGGTCAAACCCAAATCCTTGGGTATAACTGCAACAAGATAAAGTGTCCGGCGGCCACGCATCCGCGCCCGCCCGATGCACGAGCCCAGCGCCCGTGCGATAGACCAAGGAGGAAACCATGAACGAGGGCTACACCAAGGTATTTGTTTCACTCGACGGTACTGAGCAGCAGGATTTTGTGCTCGCACGCGCCATCAAGGTCGCCGCAAACAACGGTGCCAAGCTGATTATCGGCCACGTTATCGATTCCACGGCGCTCGAGAGCGCCGGTTCCTATCCGGTCGATCTGGTCAACGGTCTGGAGGAGGCATTTAACAACTCCATCGCCAAGCAGCTCGAAGAGGCCAAGGCCAATCCTGATATTCCCGAGGTCGAGGTCATGATCCGCGCCGGTCGTATTCGCGAGACGCTCAAAGACGAGATGCTCGACGTGGTCAAGCCCGACCTGGTGCTCTGCGGCGCCCGCGGCCTGTCCTCGATCAAGTATGCGCTACTGGGCTCGATTTCGACGTTCCTGCTACGCAACACCGACTGCGACATCTTGGTCGTGAAGTAGCGTTGCTCCCACCGGCCGCGGGGCCTTCGCAGCCTTACTTCAGCGAGCTGGCTGATAAGAAAGATGGCGTGCCGCCCCGATCGGGGCG